>JARGFU010000016.1 GCA_029210625.1 Deltaproteobacteria bacterium
AGACCGGCGCGCTCCAGTTGCCCGCCCGATCCGAGAAGGTGACCCAGATCTCCTTGGCGCCGTCCAGGAGGGGGTCGAGGAGCGGGTGATCGAGGGTGCGGTTGTAGGGCAGCGCGGTGGCGGCGTCCCAGTCGGTCTGCGCCGGAGGGCAGGGGGGCGTGCCGCAGGCCGCCGGATCGAGGTCGACGAACTTCACCGAGGCCAGGCCGCTGGTGATGTCCACGCCCGGGGCCGGCGCCTCGCTGGCGGTGAGGGTGACCAGCACCGACCCGTCGAGGTCGTTGGAGAAACCCGAGCCGTCCTCGACGACGATCGTGGGCTGCAGGGGCGCCGTCTGGTCGAGGACCACCGTGCCCTGGATCAGTCCGGAGAAGGCCCCGTTGCCGTAGACCTGCGCGGTCACGTTGCGCGTCCCCTCGCTCGCCGCGAGGGTGAAGGTGCCGGTGACGGAGTAGGCGACCCAGCCGCCGTTGGTCGCCGGATCGGGGTTCGCCGGATCTCCCTGGGTGGAGAAGACGGAGGGGTCCTCCGACATCCGCATGTGGGTGGTGCCGGCCGGGGCGTCGAGCTGGTAGCCCACGTCCAGGGTGTTCACGTAGGGGAAGCCGCTGTTGAGGGTCAGGCCGCCCTGCTGCCGCTCGAGGACCGGATCGTTGCCCGCGGCGTCGGTGACCCGGGTGTCCTGCCCGGCGGTGACGGCGAGGCCGCTGATCGAGGTGGTGACGTAGCCGTCGCGGCTCGCGACGATCTCGTAGCCGGTGCCGGCGCAGACGCCCGGGATGCGGAAGGAGCCGTCGGCGGCGGTGAGGGTCACGAAGTTGGTGCCGTTGACCTGCACCAGGATGCCGCTGTGGTCGGTGGAGCCCGAGAGCAGGATCCGGCCGACGATGGCGCCGCGCGAGGCGGCGAGCTGCACCGTGCCCAGGTCGGTGATCTGGCCGGCGGCCACCTGGTTGCCGGCGAGGCGGACCGGCTCCCAGCCGGCGAGGGAGAGATCGACCCGGTAGATGCCGGCGGTCATGCCCGAGAGGACGAAGGCGCCGGTGGGATCGGCCGCCGCGCTGTAGAGGGGGGTGGCGCCGATGCCGGCGGAGACGTTGACGCCGTCACCCGGCTCGTAGGTGACCGGCGGGGTGGCCGCGCAGACCTCGCGCTCGACGACGCCGGTGATGGCGCCGGGGTTGGAGAGGAGGACGATGGGATCCGCCTCGGGGGTGGCCGGATCGCCGTCCAGGGTGATGGTCTCGCTGATGCCGATGACCACCCCGGCGATGGTCTGGGTCTCGTAGTTCGGGAAGGAGATCTCGAAGTCGAAGGTGCCGTCGGAGATCGGGAGGTTGAAGGTTCCGTCCGGCGCCGTGAGCACGTCGAAGGGCCAGCCGATGGTCCGCACCGAGATGCCGCCGTGGAGGGTGCCGGCCGGGTCGAGGCCCTCGAGGAGCACGGTGCCCATCACCGCCGAGGGAGAGGTCTCGACGGTGGGCATCAGGTCGATGGTCCCCAGGTCCACGTTCGCCGCCAGGGGCACGGCGATGCTCCGCAGCCGGACCGGGAGGAAGCCGGGCTCGGAGAGCTCGAGGCGGTAGGTCCCGGGCACCACGTCGGGGAAGAGGAAGATGCCCTCGGCGTCGGTCCGCGCCGTGCGCTCGCTGGCCGGCGCCTCGCCGCCGTCGGTGCCGGTCGCGGGCGCGTCCTCCTCCAGGAAGATGCGCACCAGGATGTCCTCGTTCGAGGCGCGGCCGGGCAGGGTCGGGCGGCCGATCGCGTTCACGCCGCCGCGGACGGTGGCCGGCGCGGGGGTCGAGCCCTCGGGGTCGAAGGGGTTGTCCCGCACGTTGACCTCGGAGTCACACCCTCCGACGACCAGCAGCAGCAACAGCGAACCAAAGAACCATCCCGCGCGAAGCGTCTTCATCCCGTTCCTCTCCCGAACCAGGGGCACAAGTCCGCACCCGTCCCTCCCCGCCGGGGAGGACGGCGTGCGCAAGGCCCCTATCCTAGCTCACTCGCGGGCTGCCAACCGGTGAGCCAAGTCACTTCGGGGGCGCCGGCGGGAGGAATCCCCCCGCTGGCCCCTATCGGGGAGAGGCGCCAGTTAAATCAGCGGTTTAGGTAATCGCTGATCCGGCCCTCGAGGATGGAGAGGGGCTGGGTGTTGGTGGCGGTGTCGAACCAGGGCATCGGCCGGATCATCCGGCCGTTGTTGTTGATGCCCGTCCAGCTCCCGACCGAGTCCCAGACCGTCGCGCCCGCGTTGGTGGTGAGGAAGTGCACCGGGGGCCGGGTGAAGCCTCCCAGCCACTCGTCGGCCTCGTAGCAGCGGCTCTTGCAGCGCCCCATGCCCCAGGACTCTCCGCCGAAGGTCACCGCGGCCAGGTCGGTGCCGAGGCTGGTGGCCGACATCCGAAGCGGGGTCTGGAGGTTGTAGTAGGGGCTGGCCAGGAAGATGCCCCGCGACCACTCGTCGGTCGCGCCGCAGGAGACCTGCTCGTTGCACCAGGCCAGCTGGTTGCCCCGGGTGACGACGATGCGGTAGCGCAGACCCGAGGTCGTCGGCACCGGGTCGATCCGCATCGCCTTGGGGAAGGCGATGGTGCGGTTGCGGAAGATCGTCCCGAGGGAAGACCACTCCCCGGCGAGGTCGCAGCCGGTGGTCAGGGTGCAGCGGTAGAGGAAGGTGTCCAGGTTGGTCGGGTTCTCCCACTCGGGGGTCCAGTAGAGGTAGGTGCCCGCCATGATGGCGAGGGCGCCACCCTCGAAGCTCCGATCCCAGCGGACCGTGGTGAAGTCGGCGAGGGCATCGCAGCCGGTGGACTGCTGACAGGAGGAGAGGTTCATCTGGCCGGTGAGCGGGGCCGCGCCCGCGTCGGTCAGGTCCCAGCTCAGGTAGACCCCGGTTCCGTCGGTCACCATCGAGATCGAGCGGGGCGCGACGTTCGGGGTCGGGACGGCGTCGGTCCCGGTGTCGTTGACGAGCCGGACCTCCTGGAAGTCGGTGGAGATCGTGCAGGCGGCGTCGATGGTCTTCCACTCGTACTCGAGGTTCTGGGGCTCGGTCGCGTAGGCGTAGGCGACGCTGACCCGGGTGTTGTCCATCGCGATGGCCAGGTCGCCGATCATGTCCGGGCCGGGCGCCGAGCCCAGATCCCGTGCGTTCTCGAAGACCGCGGTCTTCCAGTTCGACTGCTGGCCGCAGTTGGAGCTCAGGGGGCAGGTGGCCACCACGACCTCGCCGGTGACCGGGACGTAGACCACGCCGTGGCAGTTCGAGTTGTTGGCGTACTTGGAGAAGGCGTCGCCGATGTCGGGGATCAGGTCGAAGACCTGCGCGGGCCAGGCGGTGAAGACCGGCTCGGCCGGTCCCTGGTCCAGTCCGCTGAAGCTCGAGACCACCCCGTGGTGGGCGGTGGCGTTGAGCGGCGGCACCGGGGTCCCCTCGCTCGCCAGGGTGGCGACGACCACGCTGGAGTCGAAGGGATCGGTGGCGACGGTGCCGTTGTAGTCGATGCGGTAGCCCTGGATGGAGCTCGTGTTCTGGGCCAGCCAGGAGGCCCGCATGCCGCCCGACTGGAAGTCGGGCAGCAGGGCCCGTCGCATGGGCGCCCGGGTGGGCGGCTCCATCAGGTAGGTCCGCACCTCGTCGGCGCCAGCGATGATCAGCGGGTTGCCGTCGATGTGGGTGACCAGCGCCTGCGGCCGCTGGAGGAGCCCCTCGAGGAGGGTGGAGGCGTTCCAGTTCGCGGCGACGCCGCAGTCGCTGGCGTGCGTGTTGCAGCGGGCGCCCAGCAGGTTGCGGGTGCCCAGGTCGATGGCGGCGGTGCTCAGGATCCCGGCGTGCCAGGTGAGCTGGGCGTCCTGGCCCTCCAGGCGGAACCAGGGTGAGGTGGTCAGGAAGCGGACGTCCGCGGCCAGGTTCAGCTCGTAGAGCACGTCTCCGGCGGTGAAGTTCGCCGCGGAGGAGCAGGAGTAGGCGTTCCAGGTGAGCATCGGTGAGCCGATGTCGCAGGTCCAGAGCATGCCCTCGGCGGTGGTGGCGCCCTCGGCCAGGGAGTGGACGTAGAGCCGCTCGTCACCCTCCTTCACCGTGGTCGAGTAGTGAGCCCCGCTCCGGGTCCCCAGGTGGACCGCCCGCCAGGGCGTGGTGGTGCCGCAGTTCAGGGTGATCGGGCAGCCGCGCAGGACGGTGCTGTAGGTGCCCGCGCCGCTGTCGTAGGCGGTCTGGCTGATCCACATGTGGTTCTCCCCGATGTCGAGCTCCAGCGAGGTGTAGTCGTAGGGCCAGCCGATGCCGTTGACGCCGGCGGGGAGATCGATCGTCGTCGTCCCGGTCGCGATGGCGGCGGGGCCGGACCAGTCGCTGGCGTTCGTGCAGAAGGTGTCCAGGTAGCAGTAGTGGATGTTGGTCACCGGCGTCGCGCCGTTGACGTCGAGGTAGGCCACCGCGATGGCCTTGCCGCCGGCCGCCGCGTCGAAGGAGAGCCCGGAGGGCTCGGTCGAGGTCGCGCCGAGGCTCACGTAGTCCCAGTTGGCGACGTCTCCGATCAGATCCGGATCCTGATCGAAGTAGAGCGCCTCGAGGGTGTAGGCGCCGGGGGTGGTGCCCCGGATGGCGAAGATCCAGACGTGGCTGGCCCAGGAGGTGATCGAGATGGCGCGCAGGTCGGCGCCGCCCGGATCCCAGACCGAGAGGTTGAAGCCGGCCTCGCTGCAGGGCTGGTTGCGGCCGTCGCAGACGCCCAGCGCGATGCCGCTGCCCGAGGGGCTGATCCGGGGGATGAGGACCTGGCCGCGCCAGCTCAAGACCTGGTCGTGCCAGTCGGGCACCGAGGGCATGCCGGTGGTGACCGAGGGGGCGAGGCCCACGAAGGCCTCGATCAGCGCGCTCTCCGCGCTCTCGTTGCCCGCCTGGTCGAAGGCCGAGGCCCGGAACTCGTAGGGGCTGAAGGCCGGCAGCCCGGTCACCCAGTCGGAGGAGGAGGCGAGGTCCGCCGTCGCGATCTTGGGGCCGCCCTTCTGGTAGACGTGGATCCGGTAGTGATCGAAGCCCGAGCGGACGTCCGCGCCGCCGCTGACGTTGACCAGCGCCGAGGTCGTCCGCGGCGAGATGGCGTCGATCCGGGGGACGTCGGGCGGGGTCTGATCCAGCAAGATGTTGTCGGTGGCGTAGTTCGACTCGTTGCCGGCGGCGTCCCGGAGGATGACGCCGACCCACTGGTTGCCGTCCCCGACGGGGAGGGTGAAGGCGTGGTCTTCACCGGGGGAGGCCGCCACGCAGGCGGCGGCGAGGCAGTTGGTCCAGGTGGCGCCGCCGTCGGTGCTGTACTGGGTCGCGTCCGCCGCCCAGAGGCTCAGGGTCACGCCGGTCACGTTGGTGAACTCGGCGCCGCCGTTGATGATCAGGCCCGGCGAGGTGGGCGCCGTCTCGTCGAGGGTGATCGTGTCGGAGAGGCTGGCGGAGACGTTGCCGGCCTGGTCACGGAAGCGGACGTAGACCGTCTTCAGGCCGTCGCCGGCCCGCAGGGTGTAGTCGAGGTTGACCGTCCCGCCGGCCGCGTAGGGCTGCCAGGCCACGCCGGAGAAGGTCGGGTCCTCGGCGATCTGCACCTCGAGGAAGGCCTGGCCGGTCATGTTGTCGAAGGCGCCGGAGATCCGCACGGTGAGGTCGCGGACCATGGTCAGGTTCTGGTTGTTCGACCCCTGGGCCTTGCCCCAGAGGTTGATCGTCGCGGCGCTGACATCGGGATCCACGTCGTCGAAGCGGATGGTGTCGGCGACGACCGTCGTGCGGCCGGCGACGTCCTTCAGGCAGACGTAGACCTTCTTCGTGCCGTTGACCGGGTCGAGGCTCCAGATCTTGGTCGAGGCGAAGGCCTCGAAGGGCGCCTGGGTGCAGGGGGCCGAGGTGTTCGACACCAGCATCTGGGTGACGTCCGCCGCGGCCGTCAGCGCGAGGTTGACGCTCTGGTTGGTGGTGTAGACGTCGTTGTCGTTGATGACCACCGAGCCCGTCGGGTTCAGCGTGTCCAGGACGATCGAGTCGGAGTAGGCGCTGCGGTTGCCAGCCCGATCCAGGAGGCAGACCGTGACCGTCTTCGAGCCGTCCGGCGGGACGAGGCCGATGCTCACCGCCCCCGCGGGGGAGGTGGCCGGCGGGACGACCACGGTGTGGGAGGCCACCGGGATGAGGTTGCAGTCGAGGCTGCCGTTGGCGAGGTAGTAGCCGATGGTGTCGTTGGAGAAGGTGAGATCCACGCTCACCGTCGAGGTCTGGCTGTAGTCCGCGCCGCCGGCCAGCGCGATCGTCCCGGTCGAGGGGACGGTGTCCAGCTCGATGCTGTCGGTGGACGAGGTCGTGTTCCCCGCGGCGTCCCGGAAGCAGGCCGTCACGTTCTTGGTGCCCTCTCCCGAGGGCAGGGTCCAGGTCTGGCTCGCCACGTAGGGCTGGTAGGCGGCCGTGGCGCAGACCAGGGAGGTGCCGTCCACGACGGAGATCTCCACGCTGCCGTCCCGGGGGCCGAACTGCAGGGAGACGTCCCGGCGGGTGGTGTAGCCGGGGAGGCCCGCGGTCGAGACGATGGTCAGAGCCGAGGTGGGGCTCACGCGATCCAGGATGATGGTGGCCGAGGTGCTCGAGGTCCGGCCCGCGGCGTCCTTCACGCAGACCGAGACGGTCTTCGCGCCGTCGTTCCCGGGGATCAGGTCGGCCGGATCGAGATCGAAGCTGGCCACCGAGGGGGCGTAGGAGACGTAGGAGGCCGCGCCGCAGTCGATGGCGCCGTTCACGACCGCCATCTCGTCGACGTCGGAGGCGGCCGTGAGGGAGAGGTCCACCGTGTCCGAGGTCGTGAAGGCGGCCCCGCCCGCGATCGTCAGGCTGACCGTCGGGTCCACGCGATCGAGGATGATGTCGTCGCTCTTGGCGACGGTCCAGCCAGCGGCGTCCTTGAAGCAGGCCACCACCGTCCGCAGGCCATCCTGATTCTGGAGGGGGTGGTTGTTCACCGGGTTGACGAAGGGGCCGTAGGTGGCGCTCGAGCAGTCGAGGCTCTCGTTGCCGATGGCGACGGTGACGGTCTCGGGGGTCGTCAGGGTGAGGGTCACCTGACCGCTGGCGTTCGTCGTGTAGGCGGCGCCGGCGTTGATGGTCAGGGTCGCGGTCGAGGGCGGGTTGGTGTCCAGGGTGATGGCGTCGCTGACCGAGGCGGTGTTGCCCGCGGCGTCCTTCAGGCAGACGCTGACGGTCTTGCTGCCCTCACCGGCCGGGAGGCTCCAGGCCCGAGCGGCCGAGAAGGGCTCGTAGGTCACGCTGCCGCAGAGGATCGTCCCGCCGTCGGCCACCGAGATCGCCACGACGTCGGCGGCGGCGGTGATGTCGAGGGTGACCGACTGGGTCCGGGTATGGGAGGCGCCGCCGTTGATGGCGACGGAGCCCGAGGGCGCCACCGAGTCGACGAGGATGCTGTCCGAGGCGCTGGCGCGCAGGCCGGCGGCGTCCTCGAAGCAGACGCTCACGGAGCGCGTGCCCTGGCCGCCCAGGGTCAGCCCCTTGGTGGTGGCGAAGGCCTCCCAGACCAGGGTGCCGTCGCTGCAGACGATGCTGGCGGCCTCGCGGACCGCCATCAGGACGGTGTCCGCCGGGGCGGAGAGGTTGAGGGTCACGCCGGTCGAGGTGGCGTAGACCGCGCCGGCGTCGATGGCGACGGAGCCCGCGGGCGGCGAGGTGTCGAGGGTGACCGTGTCCACCGCGGAGCCGCGGTTGCCGGCCACGTCCCGGAAGCAGGCGACGACGGTCTTCACGCCATCACCGCTCGAGGGCGGGAAGGTGGTGCTGGCGGCGGTGGCGCCGGGGGTGACGCTGGTGTAGGTGGCGGCCGCGCAGTCGAGGGAGCCCTCGGCGATGGCGTAGCCATCGGTGTCGTCGGGGAAGGTCAGCGCCACCGCGAAGGGGGTCGAGGTCGCGTGGGCCTGTCCGCCGGCGAGGGTGATGGTCCCCGCGGGGGCCGAGGTGTCGAGGGTGATGGTGTCCGAGGCGGAGCCGGTGCGGCCGGCGGCGTCCCGGAAGCAGGCGGTGACGGTCTTGCCGCCGTCGCCGGCCGTGAGCACCCAGGTGCGCGGCGTGGTGAAGGGCCCGTAGCTGGCGGTGTCGCAGTCCAGGCTCGCGGCGTTGGCGATCGCGACCTCGGCGACGTCCGCCGGGGCCGTGAGGTCGAGGCTGACCACCGTGCTGGTGGTGTAGGCGGCGCCCGCCGCGATGCTCAGGGTGCCCGTGGTCGGGCTGGAGGTGTCGAGGATGATCGTGTCCGAGGCGGAGGCGGTGTTGCCGGCGCCGTCGCGGTAGCAGACGCTCACGGTCTTCGTGCCGTCGGCGCCCGGCAGGGGCCAGGTGAGGGAGGAGACGAAGGCCTGATAGGTCGCGCTGCCGCAGTTGATGGTGGCGCCGTCGGCGACCGCGAGCTGGGTGGTGTCCGACGGGGCGCTGAAGGTGAGGGTGACGCTGCTGTCGGTGTCGTAGAGGGCGCCGTTGTCGATGCTGACGCTCCCCACCGGGGCGCTGCGATCGAGGAGGATGGTGTCCTGCGCGGTCACGGCCCGGCCGCCGGCCTCCCGGATGCATGCCACGACGGTCTTCACCCCGTCGCCGCTCGAGATCGTGAAGGAGGTCGACGCGGAGGTGTTGCCCACGGTGACCGCGGTGTAGGTCGCGCTGCCGCAGTCGAGGGCGTTCTCGGCCAGGGCGTAGCCGTTGGTGTCGGCGAGGAAGGAGAGGCCGACCGCGACCGAGAGGTCGGCGCTGTAGGCGCTGCCCGCGTCGAGGCTGAGGGCGCCCGTCGGCGGGGCGGTGTCGAGGGTGATGGCGTCGGTGGTGCTGCTGGTGCGGCCGGCGGCGTCCTTGAAGCAGACGCTGACGCTCTTGCTGCCGTCGGCGCCCGGGAGGGTGTGGGCGACGAGGCTGGCGAAGGGCTGGTAGCTGGCCGTGCCGCAGTTGATGGTCGCGCCGTTGGCGATGGCCAGGCTCGTGGTGTCCGGCGGAGCGGAGAGCGCCAGGCTCACGCTGGCGGAGAAGGTGTAGCCGGCCGGGGAGGCCACGAGGGTGTAGCCGCTGGTGTCACCCTGGATGGAGAGGGTCCCGGCCGGATCGGTGGTGTCGAGGGTGATGGTGTCCTGGGCGCTGGCGGTGAGGCCGGCCGCGTCCTTGAAGCAGACGCTGACGGTCTTGGTGCCGTCGGGGCCCGGCAGGGGCCAGGCCAGGGGGGAGGCGAAGCCCTGGTAGGTCGCCGTGCCGCAGTTGATGCTCGCGCCGTCGGCCACCGCCAGCTCGGCGGTGTCGGCGGGGGCGCTGAAGGCGAGGGAGGCGGCGCCCGTCGTGTTGTAGGTGGCGCCGAGATCGATGGTGATCGTCCCGGAGGGCGGCGTGGTGTCGAGGATGATGGTGTCGGCGCTCCAGGCGGTGTTGGTGGCCGCGTCGATGAAGCAGGCCGAGACGGTCTTGGTGCCGTCCCCGGCGGCGAGGGTGTGGGTCGTGCTCGCGGCCGTGTCTCCCACGGTGACCGGGGTGTAGGTGGCGGAGGCGCAGTCGATGACCCCGTCGCCCAGGGCGTAGCCGGTGGTGTCGTCGGGGAAGGCCAGGGCCACGGCCACGGTGGTCCCGGTGGTGTAGGCGACGCCGGCGGCGAGGGTGATCGTGCCCGTGGGGCTGGAGGCGTCGAGGATGATGATCGCCGAGGTGGTGCCGGTGCGTCCGGCGGCGTCCCGGAAGCAGGCCACCAGGTTCTTCGAGCCGAGGGCCGCGGAGAGCGTGAAGGCCATCGAGGGGGTGTAGGGCTGGTAGGCGGCCGTGGCGCAGTCGAGGGTGGCGGCCTCTCGCACCGCCAGGCCCGTCACGTCGGTGGAGGCGGTGAAGTCGAGGACCACGGACGCGGTCTGGGTGTGGGTCGCGCCGGCGTCGATGGTCATCGAGCCGGTGGGGTTCGCCGTGTCGAGGGTGATCGTGTCGCTGGCGCTGTCCCGGTTGCCGGCGGCGTCCTCGAGGCAGGCGGTGACGGTCTTGAGGCCGTCGCCCGCGGAGAGGGACCAGGTGAAGGGAGAGGAGAAGCCCACGTAGGTGGCCGTGGCGCAGTCGAGGGTCGCGGCGTTGGCGATCGACATCCGGGCGGTGTCGGCCGGGACGGCGAAGCGCAGGGAGACGGTGGTGCCGGTGGCATAGGTGGCGCCGCCGTCGATGGTGACGGTGCCCGAGGGCAGGCCGGTGTCGAGGATGATGGCCGCGGAGGTGGAGATCACCCGGCCGGCGGCCTCCCGCACGCAGGCGACGACCGTCTTGGTGCCGTCTCCGGCGGAGAGGGTGAAGCTGGTCGAGGCCGAGGTGTTGCCGATGGTGACGGCGGTGTAGGTCGCGTTCGCGCAGTCGAGGGACGACTCGGCCAGGGCATAGCCGCTGGTGTCGTCGAGGAAGGAGAGCCCCACGGCGACGCCGAGATCACGGGTGTAGGCGGCGCCGGAGTCGAGGGTCAGCCCCAGGGTGGGCGGCGCGGTGTCGAGGGTGATCGAGGCGCTGGTCGAGGCCGTGTTCCCGGCGGCGTCCTTGAAGCAGACGCTGACGTCCTTGGAGCCGTCGCCCGCCGGCAGGGTGTGGGGGATCACGCCGGCGAAGGCCCGGTAGGTGGCGGTGTTGCAGTCGAGGGTCGGGCCGTCCGCCAGGGCGACCTGGGTGGTGTCGGCGGGCGCGGAGAGCAGAGCCTGCACCGCCGGCGAGAAGGTGTAGCCCGTGCCGCTCCCGGCGAGGGTGTAGCCCGAGGTGTCACCCTGGAGGGCGATCGTCCCGGCGGGGAGGGTGGTGTCCAGGACGATCTCGTCCTGCAGGGGCGCGGTGTTCCCGGCGGTGTCCTCCAGGCAGCCGTACACCGTCCGGGTGCCGTCGCCGGCGGCGAGGGTCCAGGCCCGGCTCGGGGCGAAGGCCTGCCAGCCGGTGGCGGCGTCGCAGTCGGCGATGGCCGTGTTCGAGAAGGTCATCCGGGCGGTGTCGCCCGGCGCCACGATCTCGAGCTGCACGCCCACGGCGTCGGTGTAGAGCGCGCCCCCGTCGATCGCGAGGGTGCCCACCGGGGCGGTCTGGTCGAGGGTGATGGTGGTGGCGTAGGAGGCGGTGTTGCCCGCGCCGTCCTCGAAGCAGACGACCAGGGTCTTCACGCCGTCCCCGGCCGGCAGGCTCCAGGTGGTGGAGGTGCTGGTGCCGGTGGTGCCGGTGTAGGTGGCGACGCCGCAGTCGAGGGCGCCGTTGGCCAGGGCGTAGCCGGCCGTGTCGCTCGAGTGGGTGAGGTCCACCGAGACGGAGACGGTGTCCGTGACGGCCGCGCCGGCGTCGAGGACGATCGAGCCGGCGGGGACGGTCGTGTCCAGGACGATCGTGTCCGCCGCGCTGCCGGTGCGGCCGGCGGCGTCCCGGAAGCAGACCGTGACGGTCTTGGTGGCGTCGCCGCCGGTCAGGACCCAGGAGCGCACGCTGGCGAAGGGCTCGTAGGTGGCGGTGCCGCAGTCGAGGGCGCCGTTGCCCACGGCCATGTGGGTCACGTCGGCGTCGGCGGTGAGGGTGAGGGTCACCGGGGTGTTCGTGGCGTAGGCGGCGCCGCCGTCGATGGCCACGCTGCCGCCGGTGGGGTCGGTGGTGTCGAGGACGATCTCGTCCTGGACGGCGTAGGTGTTGCCGGCGGCGTCGCGCAGGCAGGCGTGGACGGTCTTGGTGGCGTCGCCGGTGGCCAGGGTCCAGGCCCGGGAGGGGCTGTAGCCCGAGTAGCCGGTGGCGGTGTCACAGTCGGCGATGGGGCTGTTGGAGATGAGCGCGTCGGCGGTGTCGGCCGGGGCGGTGAAGCTCAGCACGACCGCGGTGCCGGTGGCGTAGGTCCGGTCGCCGTCGATCCGCAGGGTGCCGACCGGGGCCTCCCGGTCGACGATGATCGTGCCGGCGGCGTTGATCACGTTGCCCACCGCGTCGGTGAAGCGGACGTAGAGGGTCGCCAGGCCGTCCACCGGCTCCAGGGTCCAGCCGGGGATGGCGTGGGAGGCGTCGGGCACGCCGCCGGTCGCCGGCCAGGGATCGGTCTGGCTGGTGGTGAAGCCCGGATCGTTGGAGAGCTGCACCGAGGCCATCCCCGAGCTGGCGTCGGTCGCCGCCAGGACGAGATCGACCGTGAGGTCGCGGGTGTAGCTGCTGCCGCCGTCGAGGGTGACCGCGACGCCGGTCGGGGCCTGCCGATCGAGGGTGACGCTGACCTGGCCGCTGCCGATGTTGCCGGCGATGTCCCGCACCTCGACGTGGACGGTGTGGAGCTGATCGACCGGGGGCAGGGTCCAGTCGAGGGCGGCGGCGAAGGGCTGCCAGATGGCGCCGGCGAAGTCGGCGCGGTTGGCGATCCGCATCTGGGCGGCGTCGGCCGGGTCGGAGACCGTGATGGCCAGGCTCACCTGGGGGATGCCGGTGTGGGTGACGAGGCCCGAGCCACCGTCGATGCGGGCCGCCTGCGAGGTGAGGACGACGCCCGTCAGGGTCGGGGAGGTTCCGTCGAGGACGACGTCCACGCTCGCCGGAGGCGAGAGGTTGCCGGCGGCGTCACGCAGGGTGACGATCACCCGCTGGCGGCCCTCGGTGGTGTCGAGCGTGAGGACCTGCGAGGGGGAGTAGGTGCCCCAGGTCATGGCGGTGCGGCGGATCGTCTCGTTGCCCGAGGCGTCCAGCATGGCCACCTCGATCATCATCTCGTGGCCGTCGAGGGGCCCGGGGATCGCGGTGGTCAGGAGGGTGACGTTGGTGGCCGTCACGTGGGTGAAGCCGGTGACCGGATCGGTCACGCCGTCGGCGAGGCGCGCGCCGGCGACGGTCGGGTTGCTCTGATCGACGATCACGCTGGCCGAGAGGGTGGCCGAGCGGTTGTCGGCGTCGTCCCGGAACTGGGCGTAGATGGTGTGCGAGCCCTCCGCCAGCGGGGGCGGGGTGGGGGCCGGCAGGCTGACGGGCCAGTAGTAGTTGGTGACGTAGCCCACCCAGGGCTCGGGGTTGCCGGCGGCGTCGAGGAAGCTCGGGTTCTTGGAGAAGACCATCTGGGTCGAGTCGGCCGCCGAGACGCGCAGCCGCAGGTTCCCCGAGCTCGAGTACTGGATGGGGACCCCGCCGGTGTCGACGATGTCGAAGGCCAGCGCGATCGGCAGCGCCCGGTCGAGGACGATGTCGTCGAAGAGGGCCTGGGTGATGTTCCCGGCGGCGTCCATGAACTGCACCCAGACCTCCTTGGTGCCGTCGGTCTGGGCGTCGAGGAACCAGGTGATCTGCGGCGAGAAGGGCTGCCACTGGGCGCCGAGGAAGGCCGAGTCGTTGGCCAGGCGCATCTGGATGCCGGGGTAGTCGTCGGTGGCGGTGAGCGAGACCGAGACCCGATCCGAGCGGGCGAAGGCGTCACCGTTGTTGATGCTCACCGAGATGCCGGCGGGGGGCTGCCGGTCGAGGATGAAGCCCGCCGAGACCGGCGCGCTCCAGTTGCCCGCCCGATCCGAGAAGGTGACCCAGATCTCCTTCGCGCCGTCGGCGAGGGGATCGAGGGTCGCGTGGTCGATCGTCCGGTTGTAGGGCTGGGCGATCGCGGCATCCCAGTCGGCCTGGAGCGGCGGGCAGGGCGGGGCGCCGCAGAGGGTGGGATCGAGGTCGACGAACTTCACCGAGGCGAGACCGCTGGTCACGTCCACGCCGGGCGCCGGCGCCTCGCTGGCGGTGAGGGTGGTGAGCACCGACCCGTCGAGGTCGTTGGAGAAGCCCGAGCCGTCCTCGACGACGATCGTGGGCTGCAGGGGCGCCGTCTGGTCGAGGACGACCGTGCCCTGGATGAGGCCGGAGAAGGCCCCGTTGCCGTAGACCTGGGCGGTGACCTCGTGGGTGCCCTCGCTGGAGGTGAGGGTGAAGGTGCCGGTGACGGAGTAGGCCACCCAGCCGCCGTTGGTGCCCGGATCGGGGTTGGAGGGGTCGCCCTGGGTGGAGAAGACCGAGGGGTCCTCCGAGATCCGCATGTGGGTGGTGCCGGCCGGGGCGTCGAGCTGGTAGCCCACGCCGAGGGTGTTCACGTAGGGGAAGCCGCCGTTGAGGGTCAGGCCGCCCTGCTGGCGCTCGAGGACCGGGTCGTTGCCCGCGGCGTCGGTGACCCGGGTGTCCTGCCCGGCGGTGACGGCGAGGCCGCTGATCGAGGTGGTGACGTAGCCGTCGCGGCTCGCGACGATCTCGTAGCCGGTGCCGGCGCAGACGCCCGGGATGCGGAAGGAGCCGTCGGCGGCGGTGAGGGTCACGAAGTTGGTGCCGTTGACCTGCACCAGGATGCCGCTGTGGTCGGCGGCGCCCGAGAGCTCCATCCGGCCCATGATGGCGCCGCGGGAGGCGGCGAGGCGGATCATCCCGAGGTCGGTGAGCTGCCCGGCCGACACCTGGTTGTTGCGGATGGTGACCGTCTCCCAGCCGTCGAGGGCGAGGTCGACGCGATAGGAGCCGGCGGCGAGCCCGCCGAGGGTGAAGGCGCCGGTGGGATCCGCCACGGCGTTGTGGGTGGTCGCCGTCCCCACGCCTCCGGTGATCAGCACGCCGTCGCCGGCCTCGTAGCTCACCGGCGGGGTGGCGGTGCAGAGCTCGCGCTCGACCGTGCCGATGATGGCGCCCGGGTTGGAGAGGAGGATCAGGGGGTCGGCCTGGGGGGTCGAGGTGTCGCCGTCGAGGGCGACGGTCTCGCCGACGCCGACGGTGATCCCGGAGAGGACGAGGGTCTCGTAGTTCGGGAAGGAGATCTCGAAGTCGAAGGTGCCGTCGGAGATCGGGAGGTTGAAGGTGCCGTCCGGCGCCGTGAGCACGTCGAAGGGCCACCCGACGGTCCGCACCGAGATGCCGCCGTGCTCGGGAGCGAGGGGGTCGCGGCCCTCGAGGAGCACGAGGCCGGTCACCGCCGAGGGGGCGGTCTCGACGGTGGACACCAGCTCGATGATCCCGAGGTCGACGTTCGCCGCCAGGGGCACCGCGACGCTGCGCAGGGTCACCGCGGCGAAGCCCGGCTCGGCGACCTCCAGGCGGTAGATGCCCGGCGCCACGTCGGGGAAGAGGAAGATGCCCTCGGCGTCGGTCCGGGCCGTGCGCTCGCTGGCCGGCGCCTCGCCGCCGTCGGTGCCGGTCGCGGGCGCCTCCTCCTCCAGGAAGATGCGCACCAGGATGTCCTCGTTCGAGGCGCGGGCGGGCAGGGCCGGGCGCCCCGGCGCGTTCACGCCGCCACGGACGGTGGCCGGCGCGGGGGTCGAGCCCTCGGGGTCGAAGGGGTTGTCCCGTACGCTGATGTCGGAGTCGCAGCCCCCGACCATCAGCAGCAGCGCCATCGAACCAAAGAACCATCCCGAACGAAGCAGCTTCATCGCGTTCCTCTCCCGAAAGGACGGCGCGGGTGGGCGCTCCACCAGGAGGAGCCCACCCGCGTCACTCGACCAGCCCACTATCCTAAACCAGAAATCACGATCTCTGGTTTAGTTCAGCCGGGGGCCGTCCACAGGTGAGGAAGATCACCTCCGCCCAGAGATTTCGGGCGCTTGGGGTGCGGACCGGGGCCTCGTGCTCAGCGTGCCTGGCGGTCGTGGCGGACCCCCCCGGGCTCGAAGACCAGGGGGATCTCCAGGGTGACCACCGAGGTGGCGGGGGGGAAGCGGACATCGAGGAGGTTGTTCGCCAGGCAGGCCGTGACCTCGGGGGTCTGCAGCTCGTCGACCAGGAAGGTCCCGTCGAAGATCACTCCGTCGGTGCCGTAGCTGACCTCGGCGACCATCCGCCCCTGCAGGGCGGGGTGGTTCTTCAGGCCCCGCTCGTAGCAGCTCTGGAAGATGGGCAGGTGGCGGCCGACGATGGTGGCGAGGAGGGCCGGATCGGGGCCGGGATCCTCGGCAACGGGCTCGGGCAGGGGCTCGGGCTCCGGCGCGGGCTCCTCGGCGGCCCGGCGCGGCCGCCGGAAGTGCTGGCGCGGCGGCGCGGGCTCCTCGGCGGCGGCCACCGCCACCGGCTCGGAGGGGAAGGTCTCGCGCAGGCGGGCGAAGCGCGGGCTGGTGGCCTCCACGGCCTCGACCCGCTCCGCGGTGGAGCGGGCCTGCTCGCCGGCGCCCACCAGGATCGAGTGCCCGGCCCGGTCGACGACCTCGACGGTCCCCTTCTGCACCCCCACCTCGGTGCGGTCCGCCTGGACGTCCACGAAGAAGATCGTCCCCCGGATGATCGCGTCACCGTGGGGGGTGCGCACCCGCAGGGGCCGCTGGCCGGGCCGGCGCTGGTAGCGGGCGAGGACGGCCTGGGCGCCCAGGTGGATCACCGGCCCCTCGTCGCTCTCCTCGAAGCGCACCTGCGCCGCCTCGGTGGCGAAGGCCTCGATCCCCCGCTGGGTCTCGAGCCACCCCTCCTGCACCGGCAGGGGCTCGGGCAGGGAGAGGACGAGGAGGAGGGCGGCGGCCGCGGCGGCGAAGCCCGTGGCGGGCGCCCAGACCACCGGCCGCCGCCAGAAGGGAGCGCGCTGCTGCTCGTGCTCGAGCCGCTCGTGGATCTGGCCCAGAATCTGCCGCTTCCGGGTGTCGGTGAGGGGCTCGGGGCCGGCGCGGGCCGTGCGCTCGAGCTCGCTCTCGAAGGCGAGCTCCGCCTTGCAGGAGGCGCAGCCGGCGAGGTGGACCTCGACCCGCTGGCGCTGGAGGGGCGTCACCTCGCCGGCGCGGTAGGCGATGAGCAGCTCGCGGACTTCCAGGCAGTGAGAACGATCGTTCATGCGCTTGCTCTCCCACGGGCCTGCAGGCGCCGCTCGAGCGCGCGCCGCACTTCCTTGCGGGCGGCGCGTAGCCGCGACGCCACCGTGTTCACCGAGGCCTCGGTCAGCTCGGCGATCTCCTCGAGGGTGTGCCCTTCCACGTGGTAGAGCACGAAGACGATCCTCTTCTTGGGCTTCACCTCGCCGACGATCCCGTGGAGGAGCTCCAGCTTCTCCCGCCGCCCGGCGGCGTCGTCGGGGGCGGCCGGGCCGGCCGGCTCGAGCGCCGGCCGCAGGCTCTCGGGCTCCTGCCCGAAGCGCAGCCAGCGCTGCCGCTTGCGCAGGTGCATCAGGGCGACATTCAGGGCGACCCGGTGCAGCCAGGTGGCGAAGGCGCACTCGCCGCGGAACTCTCCGATCTTCCCGTGGATCTGCAGGAAGGTCTGCTGGATCAGGTCGTCGAGCTCGGGGTCGGGCCCCACCACGGCGTGGAGCTTGCGGTGCACCCGGTCGACGTACGCGTAGTAGAGCTCGTCGAAGGCTCCGGGGCGCCCCTCCTGGACGCGGGTGATGAGGTCCATGTCTCGCATTTTCGGTGGGTTGCGGCCCGCGGACGGGGATCCAGGGGCCTTCTAGAGAGTTTAGATGCTGTGGCCCTCGAAAGTTGTGGAAGAAAAATGTGCTGCGGGGCGCTAACCTCATGACTGACGTGAACCGCCGGCTGGTCATGCGCCCGGGATGGGTCCTCCTGGTGCTCGCCCTCGTGGTGCTGGGGAGCTGGCCCGGGCTGCGCGCCTGGGTCGATGGCGTCGAGCAGGGCCGCCCCGAGGTCCGGGCGGGAGACCTGCTGGTGGCCCGCCCCGGTGGGACCGGGCGGCTCTTCGCCGGCACGGTGGTGCTGATGCTGGCCTTCGGCCCCGAGCGCATCCTCGGGGTGGTCGTGAACCGGCCCCCGGCCGAGGAGGCGGGGGGGGCCGACGCTCCCCGCTGGGGAGGGCCGGTCGACTCCGAGCACCCGATCCTCGTCGCCCAGGCCCGCGAGGCGCCGCCCGGCACCGAGCCCATCGGGGCCGGCCTCTATTGGCGCGAGGGGAGCGGTGACTGGCCGCAGGGGGCCCTGCGCGCCCGCACCTTCCAGGGCTACTCGGGCTGGGCGCCGGGCCAGCTCGAGGACGAGATCCTGCGCGGCTCCTGGATCGTGAGGCGCGCCGAGGCCGGGCTGGTCTTCGGGCAGAACGATCGCGACACCTGGCTCATCGCCCTCGGCGAGTCCATCCGCTAGGTCGCCTCCATCGCGGCCGTCGTGGGCCGGAGGGGGAGTACCGGGCCGGGGGACGCTCCCCTCCCGGAAGCCCGCGAGGCGCCGCGAGGGAAGCACTAGGGCGCGATGGGCTCGCCGACGGGGGTGAGGTGGTAGCGGCCGTCGGGGTGGACGCGGACCCGGGGCGGGCGGTGGGTCCGCTCGAAGTGGAGGTAGCCGGGCTGCAGCTCCTTCCAGAAGGCCTGCAGCTGCGGATCGTCGTGCTCGGCGCGCAGGTCGGCGAGGCCCGCGTCGGTGAGGCGGGCGGGGAAGACGTGGACGGGGATGCGCTCCTGGCCGGCGAGGTGGGTGTCGAGGGTGGCGAGGAAGAGCAGCTCGATGGGGCCGTCCTCGATGGGGACGCAGCCGATGGTGACGCAGGAGCCGTGGACGAAGATGTCGCCGCCCAGGTCCTCCACGCCCAGCGCGCGCCCCCGGATGCGGTCGGAGCGGTTGGGGTAGTCGAGGCCCAGGGAGAGGTGGAAGTTCGACCAGGCGTTGTAGCGGTCGATGCCGTAGAAGCCCTCGGGCACCTGCAGGTCGCCGCGCCGTCGCTTGGGGCCGAGCACGCCGGAGTCGGCGCAGACCTCGAAGGTCTTCACCAGCACCATCGGGGCGCCCACCTTCCCGCCCCAGAGCTCGACCTGCCGCTCCTTCTTGAAGATCCGCAGGTAGAGGCGGGGGGGCACCGCCGGCAGGCCGGCGTCGGTGAAGAGCTTCCGCAGCTCCTCGCCCCTGCGCGCGCGCGCGTCGACGGTGCGGGGGGCGTCCCGGGGAGGGGAACGCGCGAGGGCGGGAGATGCTCCCACGAGGGGGAGGAGACCCGCGAGGAGCACCATCACCGCCGCTCGTCGCATCGATGAGGCCAACCGGGGAGGGGCCGGGGTCATTCCGGGAAAAGCGCAGGGCACGGATCGGTTATCCGTCATCACCGCCCGGCTGTCCGTATCCTTCCGGTAACGTCTCGTCCTCCCGTGGGAGCCCTCGCCGCTGGCTGACGAGCCAGCCGATCCCCACGAGGAGCGGACAGGAGACGAGGAGCGCGAGCGCCAGCAGGGTGAGGCCGTCCATACTCTTCACTTCGCCCCGGGGACCGGTTCGGTTACAGCGGGCCCTGAGTCCCTAGTGGGCCTCGAGCTGGAGCCCGGGGCTCCCCGCGGCCCGGATCCAGAGCACCTCGGCCAGGTCGTCGAAGAAGGCCCCGTCGGCCGGCGCCGCGGCGTCGAAGGCGGCGCGGTCGGCGTGCATCGTCAGGGCGGTGCCACCGGAGCTCACCCCCAGGGGGGCCTGCGCCGAGCGCAGGTGCCAGGCGATCTCCACGACGTGGGTCCGGGCCAGGGGTGCATCGCTCACGGTGAGGGTCAGGCCGTCGGCGCCCTCGGCGGAGGAGAGGCAGGTGCCGTCCTCGAGGCAGAAGGTGCGCTCCGCGCCCGGGAAGATCCGCAGCCAGAGCTCGTCCTCCCGGTCGGCCCGATCGATCACCCCCGGGGCGGTGGCCTCGGCCAGGGTCTCCACCTCGGGGGAGAGCAGCGGGACGAGCGCGCCGGCCCGGGCGTAGAGGGGCAGGATCGAGAGCGGCGCGGGCACGGTGGTGGTCGTCGGCCCCTCGACCACCTCGCCGGTGAACCACTGCACCCAGCGGCCGGCCGGGAAGGTCACCTCCCGGCTGGTGACGCCGGCGTCGATCACCGGGGCGACCAGGAGGTCCTCGCCGAAGAGGTACTGGTAGGGCGCGTCGGTCGCGGCGAGGTCATCCGGGTACTGCATCCCCAGGGGCCGCAGGATGGGCGTGCCCTCGTTGCTGTTCCGGGCGACGTACGAATAGAGGTAGGGGAAGAGCCGCGTGTGGAGCCCGGCGTAGGTGCGGTAGGCGTCGAGCACCTCGGGGCCGTAGGTGGCGCCGTCCCAGGGGTTGTGGTGCTCGCCGCCGCCGCCCAGCTGCATCACCGTGCCCAGGGCGCCGTACTGGATCCAGCGGATGAAGGCCTCGTCGCTCTCGGGCCGGCCGTGGAGGTAGCCGCCGATGTCCGAGCCGAAGTGGGGGTGGAGGCTGGCCGAGAGGGAGAGGCCGGCGAGGATCACCGCGGGCAGGCCGCCCACGTGGGGCTCGTCGTCGCCGGCGATCACCTCGCCGTGCTCCTGGAAGCCGTTGCAGAGGTCGCCCGGCCAGATGGCGGTGGTCCAGGCCGCGTCGAACTGGTTGCCGGTGCGGCCGATCAGGTAGGGCTCGTGGCCGGCCTCGATCAGGGCCTCGTAGTGGGCCCGGTGGAAGAGGGCGCTGTAGCGGCCGTGGAGGGTGGTCAGCCTCGAGCCGTCGAAGGGGACCATCGTGGTCTCCAGGGAGATCGTGTCGAGGCCGGGGTTCACGTACTCGTCGAAGTCGAGCTTGAAGCCGTCGACGCCGAGGTCCACCACCTTGCGGACCTGCGTCTTCCACCACTCGAAGGCGGCGGGGTTGGTGAAGTCGACCAGGGCGCCGAGGGTGCCGCGCCAGGGCAGCTCCGTGACCTGCCCGTCCTCGTTCGTCAGCAGGTAGCCCGCGGCCGCCGCCTCCGCGAAGAGGCCGCCGGCGTTCGGGCCCTCCATGCCGCACATGGTCGCCGAGTCGTCCACGCGGTTCACGAAGGGCGAGGCCCAGACGACGACCCGCAGGCCCTGGGCGTTCATCTCCTGGATCATCGCCGCGGCGTCGGGGAACTGGGTCCCGTTGAACTCGAAGGTGTTGAAGCCGCTCTCCCAGGGAGCGTCGATCCACATCACGCTGGCCGGCAGGTCGAGGCCGCGCAGCTCGGCCACGTCCCGCAGGACGATGTCCTGGCCGGTCTCGCTGGCCAGGCAGCCCTGGTCGCAGGCGATGGTGCAGGTCACCCCCACGGCGTTGCGCCAGAGCTGCGGCCCGAAGGTCCAGGCCGGCCAGAGGGGCGGGGTGCCCACCGCGCGGGCTTCAGCGGCGAGCACCTCCAGGGGATCGTCGCCGGCGAAGAGGGTGCCGGAGAGCGCGTCGTGGACGACCGTGATGCTCGCCTCGGCGGGATCCTCGAAGTCGGCCAGGAAGGGCTCGGTGTTCTCCAGCAGCAGGCCGAAGCCGTCGTGGGTCACCAGGTTGGGGGAGCGGACGTGGCGGCCGGTGTCCCGCGACTCGGTCTCGGTGGAGAGATCGAAGCGCAGGTTGCGCGCCCGGCCGTGGTGCTCGGCGCTGTCGAAGAACTCGCCGAGGCCCCAGACGCGGGTGCGCTCGCTGGTCTCGAAGCTCAGGCGCAGATGGAGGAGATCCCGGCGGTCGCCGGTCGGGACCAGCGAGAAGGTCCAGCCCTCGCCCTCGGGGTTGGTCCGCAGCTCGAGGGCGAAGTCGTGCTCCCCCAGGCGCAGGCCCATCGAGAGGCGCTCTTGCTCGCGGATCACCTCTCCGTTCACCACCGTCGCCTCGGTCGACCAGATCACCCCGTCGTCGTAGGTGGGGTCGTAGTAGTGGTCGGGGTCCGGCCGCTCGAGGCTGCCCACCGCGAAGGCCGGCGAGCCGGTGCGCGTGACGTGCCCGTCGGGGTGGAGGAGCTCGATCGCGAAGGGCTCGGGGACGACCCGCAGCGCCGTGCCGTCGTCCCGAACCAGGACGTTGGGATCGGGCTCGGGGTCACAGCGGCAGGCCGTGAGCAGGAGGAGCGCCAGGAAGGGGGCGAGGCGCCGCATCACTCCTCCCAGATCCGCTCGACGTCCTGCGCCTTCATCTGGGGCTTGCCCTTGTACTGGCTGACCTTGCCCTTCACGTAGATCAGCTTCCCCTTCCACTTCTCGTACTCGATCTTCGCGAGCTCCTCGTCGTCGAAGGCGACGATGATGAAGTCGTTGCGGTTCCGGTGGGAGAGGGGCAGGAGGTAGGGCTTCTTGTCGAGGCGCCCCTCCCCGAAGGAGGAGAAGACCGTCACGGTCTTCCCCAGCTGCTCGCCGGCCCGCTTCAGGCCGTCGTCGGCCATCAGGTCGATGAGGGTGGGGTCCTTCGCGGCCTTCGCCCGGAAGCGGTCGATGGTCTGGGCGCGCTCCTCCCACCAGGCGAGGCGCTCGTCGTAGTCGGGGTAGTGCTTGAGCGCGTCGCTCCAGATGCCCCGGTGGGCGATGCGGGCCTCCTCCTGCGCCGCCTTGAACTCGGCGTCGAAGCGCACGCAGCGCCCGTACTTCGTGAAGTAGGGGGCCATGCCGGCGCGGACGGCCTCCAGGTTGTAGTTCACCCACTTCCCGTCCTTCTTCGCGAAGACGTAGACCAGGTGCCGCTCGTAGAAGCCGCGGGTGCGGCTGGCCTCGTCCCGCTCGAGGCGGACCTCCTTCACGCCCTTGAAGAAGCGCGCCGCCCACTCCTTGGCCAGCTCACCCAGGGGCGTCCCGTACTTCTTCGGCCGCTCGCCCTCGCCGCGCATCGCCTTCGCGTAGGCGGGGAAGTCCCGGTCGGAGGCCGCCTTGTTCTTGGGCTTCTTGAAGGTCTCCTCGGTGTCGATGCAGAGCAGGCGCAGGCTGGCGTCGAGGCCCTTCACCCGGATGGTGTCCCCGTCGATCACGGCGTCCTTGGGCTTCCCCTTCAGGGGGAAGACACCCAGCACCAGGGGGTCGGCTTCCTCGGCCTCGGTCCGGAGCGGAGTGGCGAGGAAGAGCACGCAGAGGGCCAGGAGCATCGGATTTCGCATCGCGAGCGAGCCTATCGCACCGCCTCTGAAAAAAAGATCACAAAACCCGGGACCGCCGGCATCGAACCAGATGAGTGACCGGGAGAGGCCCGGTCGCGACAGCAAAAGCACACCGCTCACCGCGCGCCGCGAGCTTGAGAAGAGCAGCCCGGCGCGACGGTCACGGAGGGAGTCTGTCATGAGAGCCATCGGTCTGTTCGCATCCGCCGCCCTGTTGCTGCTGGTCTCCGGCTGCGACGTCCACGTCGTCGACCGCAACGGCTGCGAGGAGGTGTGCATCGGCAGCGACTGTCACCTCACCTGCAGCGGGGAGCCCATCCCCTGCGAGCAGGCGGACTTCGACTGTGACGGCCTCCTCGACCTCGACGAGTGGCGCTGCAACACCGATCCCGAGGATCCGGACACCGACGGCGACGGCGTGATGGACGGTGACGAGGATCCCGACGGTGACGGCTTCTCCAACCGCGACGAGTGCGACGCCGGCTCGGATCCGGCGGACGCCGGTGACACCCCCGACGGCGGCACCGATCCCGATCCCGATCCCGTGACCGACACCGACGGTGACGGGATCGACGACGAGGACGAGGGCGCCTGCAACACCAACCCGAACTCGGCCGACACCGACGGCGACGGCATCCTCGACGGCGACGAGGATCCGGACGGCGACGGCTACAGCAACCGCGACGAGCTCGACGCCGGCACCGATCCGGCCGACGGCTCGGACGCCCCCGGCCCCGTCGAGCCCCCCACCACCGACCGCGATGGTGACGGCATCGACGACGACGACGAGGCCCTCTGCAACACCAACCCGGACCTGGCCGACACCGACGGCGACGGCATCCTCGACGGTGACGAGGATCCGGACGGCGACGGCGTCTCCAACGCCGACGAGCTCGCCAACGGCACCGACCCCGCCGACGGCGCCGACGGTGGCGCCACCGATCCCGACCCGGTCGACCCCGACCCGGTGGTCGACTCGGATGGCGACGGCCTCTCCGACGAGGACGAGGTCCGCTGCAACACCAACCCGAGCGAGCCCGACACCGACGGCGACGGCATCGGCGACGCCGACGAGGATCCGGACGGCGACGGCTACACCAACTTCGACGAGTGCCAGCAGGGCTCGAACCCCTGCGACAGCAGCAGCATCCCCGAGGGCTGCGACCGCCCCGAGGGCGACTGCTGGGACGCCTGCTGGGACGGCTGGAGCTGCGGCTCCTGCCAGGGCGACCACTGCGGCAACTTCAACGGCGGCGACGTGAGCATCTCCTGCTCCAGCCTGGGCAGCGGCAGCGCGGCCATCCCCGCCTTCCTGGCCTGCGGCCTGATCCTCTTCTTCCCGCTGGTCCGCCGCCGCTTCTAGTCCGGATTCCCGACTTCGGCGGCCGCCTCCCAACCAAACCCGAGCATTCGGCGGCCGCTCGACCAGAGGAGGGAAACGCCCCCTGATCCGAGAGGGTCAGGGGGCGTGTCTTTGGTTCGATCGGGTTCCGGGAGAGGCCGTGAACGTACACGTACCCGTGCACGTGCACGGCTGTTCCACGGTCTCGCGAGGCGAGGTCAGCGCTGAATGTCGTTCATCTCGTGGTAGGGCTCCCCCGCCCGCCAGACGGTGCCATCTCGCCCGATCCGTTCGAAGGAGGCGATGGACTAGCAGTCGTAGGCGGGATCGTTGTCGAGGTCGCCGATGGCGTAGGCGAGGTAGCGCGCCTCGTCTCCCTCTCCGCTCGCGCCGAGGTCGATCGGCCTCCCCTCCGGGTCGAAGCCGGTGGTGATCGGGCAGCCGCTCGCCCCGAGAGAGGGGAGGGCCTCCTTCGTCACGTACTTGAAGGTGTCCACGCTCACGATGGTGTGAGCGCCCCGCGGTGGGCGGTCTCCCTCCAGCCGGTACTGCACCGGACCGATCGCCGATCCGAAGTAGGCGTAGCGGTTCCCCCGCTCCGGCGAGAAGCCGATCCGCTCGAGGTCGTCGTCGAAGCGGCCGAACTCTCTAGGGTGAACCAGCTGCGCCAGCCAGAGGCTCTTCAGGTTCGACTTCGCCTCCGACTGCTTCGAGCGCGCGCAGAAGTGCATGAAGTTCGGCAGCGCGATGACGAGGAGGAAGCCCCCGATCA
This sequence comes from Deltaproteobacteria bacterium, assembly GCA_029210625.1. Lineage (NCBI taxonomy): Bacteria > Pseudomonadati > Myxococcota > Myxococcia > Deltaproteobacteria bacterium. The sequence continues at coordinate 24,872 of JARGFU010000016.1, forward strand.
GGAAGAGCGCGACCCAGAGGGCCGCGTTCTGCCGGACCCAGGGGGGTGGACGCCACCACCGCTCCTCGGGCTCCACCGGCCGCCGCAAGGTCCGGCCGCAGTGACACACGAAGACCCTCCCCGGCTTGCGATGAACGACGTTGTAGGTCTCACCGCAGCCGGGACACTCGATCGTTCCCGCCATGGGGACGGGTCACTGCAGATCGCGTGCCCACCCCGATCCCCCGGGATCCGCCCGCAGAGCGGCGATCCCGGGTGGGTGCGGGGAACACGCCCGTGTTTCGTCACCCACGCGCGGCGTGCGGTGACGAGAATCGACCGTCAGCAGCGGGGCCCGTGGTGCAGGGTGAGCATCAGGCCGGTGCTGGTGTCGACCATCACCGCGGCGTACTCGCTGCACTCGGAGGCCGAGATGTCCAGGCGCCAGGACCAGGTCGCGTCGCCGTTCTCGAGCACGCGATCCCTCAGCCAGCCGTGGAGGCCGACCAGGATGTTCCAGTCGCCCAGGACGTCCGGATCGTCCGGGTAGTCGCTCTGGGCCAGCTTGTCGTTCTTCACCTCGTCGAGGTCGTCGATCGACTTGTCGAGGAAGCTCACGAAGGCGCTGGGGGTGTCCATCGGATCGCGCAGCACCAGCATCTGGGGGAACTGATCCCGGGTGCGGGCCCAGCCCATCGCCTCGACGGCGTGGTCGTTCAGGGCCGCGATGGTGGCCGGATCGGTGAGGTCGAGGCAGGTGGGGACGAACCACTGGGTGAGCCGCCAGTTGGCCTCGGCCGGCCGGTTGTCGAAGGCCCGGATGGCGACGTGGTAGGCGTCCGCGGGCTCACAGGTCCCGGGCGAGAAGCCGACCTCGCAGCTGCTGCTCGCCGGCCAGCTGCCGTAGGCGGCCATCTTCTTGAGCTGCTTCAGCGTCTCCCCGCCCACGCCCCAGGCCGCGGCGACCTCGGCCAGGTTCTGGTAGGGCCGGCCGGCGATCACGTTCCGGGCCGCCGTGGTCCAGAGGCCGCCGAAGAGGGTGAGCTGCTCGAAGGTGGAGCCGTCGGCGATCCGCAGGGCCTCGGCGGCCAGCGCCTCGTCGAAGCTCACGCCGTCGAAGGTGCCGGCCAGGGTGTCCGACTCGGCGCCGGTCTTCAGCAGGCGCCAGCGGGTGCTCCAGAAGCGCAGCTGGGTCAGGGCCCAGGCGCCGACGTAGGCCTGCTCGCCCATCCCGGCGATCGAGGTGTAGGGGGCGTTGGCCGCGAGGTTGCGGGCGGCCCGGGCGTCGAGGCCCACGGTGTCGTCGAGGTACTCGGCGCTGGAGTTGTTCACGCCCCAGATCACCAGGCCCGCCTCGAGGGCGCTGAAGTCGACGCCCTCGACGAGCTCGGCCTGCGGCAGGTCGAGGGTCCGGGCGAGGGCCAGCAGCCGGTCCAGGGCGCTCGGGCCGACGTAGGGGACGGCGTCGAGCTCGGCCAGGGTCTCGAAGAGGTCGTCGTCCTCGCTCGGGAAGAAGCCGTCGGCGCCGGCGCGGTGGGTGAGGATGTTCTCGGCCGCCCGCCGGTCGAGCCCGGCCGCGTCGTCGAGGAGGGCGAGGTCGGTGCCCAGATCGTTGACCAGGGTGAGGATCAGCTCGGAGTCCCCGCCGGTGAGGGCCGCCTGCCCCCGGGAGAGGGTGGCCTCGGAGGTCCCGGTGCCACAGGCGGTGAGGAGCGAGGCGGCGAGGAGGGAGCTGAAGAGCTTCTTCATGGCCGGTCTCGACAGCAAGACCGGTGCCACGATCGTCCTAGTGATTTCAACTACTTGAGATTGCGGCCGTCCAGCTTCTGAGCGTCGCGACCAGTTCCTGATCGGCGGCTCACCAGCGGTCGATGCGCCACTTCCCCTCGACCTTCACGAGGGTCACGTCGCGCAGGTAGGCCGAGCCCTTGTCGTCCCGCTTGCGGAAGCAGACCTTCAGCTCGCCCTTGTCGGCGAGCAGGCGGGCGTTCGCCTCGACGTCGTCGATGGCGAGCACGAAGAAGGGGCAGGCGTCGTGGCGGTAGCCGCTCTGCTCGGCCTTGCCGATCCCCTCGAAGGTGTAGGTCAGCGAGCGCTCCTTGCCGTCCTTGGTCGGGGCGAAGAGGGCCGCGAAGTCCGCCTCGGTCCCGCCGCGCGCGGTCTCCAGGGCCCGCTCCATCAGCTTCGAGCCGAAGGCGTAGACCCGCCGGTACTCCTTCACCTCGGCGCTGTCCTCGGCGACGACCACCTTCGCCGGCTTCACCTCGAAGGAGAGCTTGGTGGGCAGGGTGCCGGTGTTCAGCTTCACCTTCTCGAGGCCCATGGCGTAGTCCGACTCGACGATCTCGAGCTGATCGGCGAAGGCCCGGGCCTCGTGGAAGCGCTTGCGGGCGTCGAGGGCCTCGGCCTCGGTGTCGGCGCCGCGCAGCAACGAGATGATCCGCGGCCCCATGAAGGCCACCGACTGCTTGATGCAGGAGATCTTCTCGTCGTAGCGCGGCTGGTGCGGGGTGAGGATCACGTCGCGCAGCAGCTTCTCGCGGGTCTCGGGGTGCTTCGGATCGTAGCGCTCCTTCTCGAGGGCCACCCGGTACTCGTCGTAGGCCTTGCAGAAGTCCCGCCGGGTCATCGGCTCGTAGTCGGGCCGGGCCTCGTCGCGGTTGCGGAAGGCGGCGATCTCGGAGGCCCGGGCGGCGCGGAAGGTGCGGCCGAGGAGCTTGTCGGTCAGCGGGCCGAGGGCGTCGACGGCGTCCTCCATCTTGGTCAGCTTCAGGGAGGCCCGGCCCGCCAGCTCCGACTTCTGGGTGTCGATCAGCTTGAGGGTCAGCATGTTCACGCTGCCGAGCTTCCCGATCCGGCCGGAGATCAGGTAGCGCGCCTCGAGGGCCCCGCCGATCTCGGCCAGGCAGGAGGCGTCGGTGCAGCCGAGCAGCTGCTTCTGCGCCTCGATCGAGAGCATCTGCTGGATGTCGGAGGGCCCGAGGGCGGTGATCCCGTGCCGGTTGAAGAGCACGTCGAGGAGGACATCGGTGACCAGCTCGGCCGCGGCCTCGTCCACGCCGCTGACCTGGATCCGCGGCACCACCACCCGGGCGGCCTCCTCCTCCTCGGCGAGCGCGGCAAACCCTTGAAATCCCGAGGCCAGCAGCAGGGCTGCCGCCATCACCGATCGCCCGCGTCCGAGGGCCTTCCGCATGCTCCGTCCTCCTTGTCGCTCCCTGCGCACTTCCATAGAATGCCCGCTTCGCTCCGGCGGCCAAAAAAGCATACCCCCCGAACCTCCAAAAGACATCCAAGTCACCGGACGCGCTCCCTTTTCACACACGTTCACTGCCATTCGCAGCGGGGAAGAGACGAACCATGGCTCACGCGAAGTCCTACACGACCGAGAACATCCGCAACCTTGCCGTCATCGGGCACGGCGGCTCCGGTAAGACCGGGCTGATCGATGCCCTGGCCTTCACCTCCGGGTCCTCCAAGCGGCACGGCAAGGTCTCCGAGGGCGTGGCCCTCACCTGGTTCCGCCAGGAGGAGAAGGAGCGGGAGACCTCGCTCTACTGCACCCCGGCCCACGCCGAGTGGGAGGGGAAGAAGATCAACCTCCTCGACACCCCGGGGTACCTCGACTTCTTCGGTGAGACGGTCGCCGGCATCCGCGTGGCCGACTGCGGCCTGATCGCCGTCGGCGCCAGCCACGGCGTCGAGGTGGGCACCGAGCTGGTCTGGAGCCACTGCGCCGCCCGCGGGATCACCAGCGTCTTCGTCGTCACGATGATGGACAAGGAGAACGCCAACTTCGAGTCGGCCCTCTCCTCCATCCAGACCTCCCTCACCGAGAAGGCCGTGGCCGTGCAGCTGCCCATCGGCGCCGGGGAGACCTTCAAGGGCGTCGTCGACCTGCTCTCGGGCAAGGCCCACCTCTACAAGGCCGGCACCGTGAACGGCGAGTACGACGAGTCCGACGTGCCGGGCGACATCGCCGACGCCGTGGAGGAGGCCCGCACCAACCTCCTCGAGACCATCGCCACCGCCGACGAGGCGCTGATGGACCGCTACCTCGAGGGTGAGGAGATCTCCAACGAGGAGCTCTTGGCCGCCTTCCGCAAGATGGTCGTGGGCAAGGAGCTCTACCCGGTCTTCTGCGTGGCCGCCGAGTCCACCTGGGGCTGCCGTGAGCTGCTCACCGGCATCAACGCCCTGGCGCCGAACCCGGCCGAGGTCGAGAGCGAGGTCGCCAAGAAGGGCGACGAGGACGTCGCGCTGAAGATCGACGACGGCGAGCCCCTCGCCGCCCTCGTCTTCAAGACCACCTCCGAGTCCCACGCCGGCGAGCTCTCCCTCTTCAAGATCGTCGCCGGCATGGTGGAGAACGGCACCGAGGTCGTGAACTCCAACGGCGGCAACGAGAAGCTGGCCCACCTCTCCATCCCCCAGGGCAAGGAGCGCTTCGAGGTCGACGAGCTGCACTCCGGCGACATCGGCGTGGTGGCTCGCCTCAAGAGCACCCACACCGGCAACAGCCTCTGTGACAAGAAGCGGGTCGTGAAGGTCGCCCCGCCGGCCTTCCCCAAGCCCATGGCCCGGATGGCCATCCACGCCGAGTCCCGCAACGACGAGGACAAGATCGGCCCCGGGCTGGCGAAGCTCCACGAGGAGGATCCCTGCTTCACCCACGAGTACGACGGTGAGTCCGCCGAGACGGTCATCTCGGGCCTCGGTGAGCTGCACCTCGACGTGACCCTCGGCAAGCTCAAGGAGCGCTTCGGCGTCGCCGTGGTGACCTCCGCGCCGAAGGTCCACTACCGCGAGACCATCCGCAAGGAGGCCAAGGCTCAGGGCCGCCACAAGAAGCAGTCGGGCGGCCGCGGTCAGTTCGGTGACTGCCACATCGTGATGCGGCCCACCCCCCGCAACGCCGGCTACAAGTTCAACGACAAGATCGTCGGCGGCTCCATCCCGGGCAAGTTCATCCCCGCGGTGGACAAGGGCATCCAGGAGGCCTCGGCGCGCGGCGCGCTCGCCGGCTTCCCGATGGTCGACTTCGAGGTCGATCTCGTCGATGGCTCCTACCACGCCGTCGACTCCTCCGAGCAGGCCTTCAAGGTCGCCGGCTCCCTGGGCTTCAAGAAGGCCGCCCAGGCCGCCGCGCCCGTGCTCCTCGAGCCGGTCATCAAGGTGACCGTGACCGTGCCCTCCACCTGCACCGGCGACGTGATGGGCGACATCACGCAGCGGCGCGGCAAGGTGCTCGGCATGGACGCCCAGGGCGACAAGACCGTCATCGAGGCGGTCGTCCCCGAGGCCGAGCTCTACCGCTACTCCACCACGCTCCGCTCGATGAGCCAGGGCCGCGGCCACCACACCCGCGAGCTCCTCGGCCTCGAGGAGGTCCCGGCCAACATCGCCGAGAAGCTCATCGCCGAGCGCGAGAAGGAGAAGGAAGAGGAGTGATCGCCGCCGGCGATCACCATCACACCGGCCGGCCCGGGGGCGAGACTCTCGCCCACCGGGCCCGCTAGGCAGGGGCAGGTGAGCGTGTGAGCGAGGGTCGGGGGGCATTGATCGTCCAGTCGGACGGCTCGCTGCTGCTCGACGTCCACGATCCCGATCACGAGGCCGCCCGCGCGGCCCTGGCGCCCTTCGCTCACCTCGAGAAGGCGCCCGAGCACCTCCACACCTACCGGATCACCCCGGTCTCCCTCTGGAACGCGGCCGCCGCCGGCTTCGGGGTGGAGGAGGTCCGCGCCGCCCTCGAGGACCACGCCCGCTACGGCGTGCCCGAGGTCGTCCTCGCCGAGGTCGAGAGCCAGATCGGCCGCTGGGGCAAGCTGGTCCTCACCCGGCACGAGGACGGGGAGCGCTTCGTCCTCACCCTCGAGGACGATCTTCTGCGCCTCGCGATCGAGAAGTACGCGGTGGTGGCCGAGCTCCTCGAGCCCCAGGACGACGGCACCTACCTCCTCCCGCAGGCGGGGCGCGGGCCCCTGAAGCAGGCCCTGGCGAAGCTCGGCTACCCGGTGGTGGATCGCGCCGGCTACACCGACGGCGAGCCCCTCCCCCTCGCGCTGCGCGAGCTGCACCAGGGCACCGACGCGCCCTTCGCCCTGCGCGACTACCAGCAGGACGCGGCCGAGGCCTTCCTGGAGGGCGCCGGCCGCGGCAGGGGCAGGGAGGGGATCGGCGGCGGCCACGGGGTCGTCGTCCTCCCCTGCGGCGCGGGCAAGACCGTGGTGGGCATCGGCGTGCTCTCCCGCCTGCGGATGCAGACCCTGGTGCTGGCCACCGGCACCACCGCGGTGCGGCAGTGGATCTCCGAGATCCTCGACAAGACCGACCTGACCCCCGAGCAGGTCGGGGAGTACAGCGGCGAGAAGAAGGAGATCCGGCCGGTGACGGTGGCGACCTACCAGATCGCCACCCGCAAGAAGCACCGCGAGCTCTTCGAGCGCTCGTCCTGGGGGCTGGTGATCTACGACGAGGTGCACCTCCTGCCGGCGCCCCTCTTCCGCACCACCGCCGACCTCCAGGCCCGGCGCCGCCTGGGCCTGACCGCCACCCTCGTGCGCGAGGACGGCCGGGAGGCCGAGGTCTTCGGCCTGATCGGGCCGAAGCGCTACGAGCTGCCCTGGCGGAGCCTCGAGGCCGACGGCTGGGTGGCCACCGCCACCTGCACCGAGGTGCGGGTCGATCCCACTAAGGAACTCCTGGCGAGGACCCTGGTGGCCGAGGGGCAGGACCGCTACCGCCTCGCCGCCGAGTACGAGGGCAAGGACCGGGTGGTCGAGGCCCTCCTCGCCGAGAACCCCGGGGAGCGGGTGCTGGTCATCGGCCAGTACCTCGATCAGCTCCAGCGGCTGGCCAGCCGCCTCTCGGTGCCGCTGATCACCGGCGCCACCCCGCAGGACGAGCGCGACGTCCTCTTCGAGAGCTTCCGCGCGGGCGAGACCCCGGTGCTGGTCGTCTCCCGGGTCGCCAACTTCTCCGTCGACCTCCCGGACGCGTCGGTCCTCCTCCAGGTCAGCGGCCTCTTCGGCTCGCGCCAGGAGGAGGCGCAGCGCCTCGGCCGCATCCTGCGGCCCAAGTCCGACGGCCGCCCGGCGCGCTTCTACTCGGTGGTCACCGCCGACACGCCCGATCAGGACTTCGCGCTGCGCCGCCAGCGCTTCCTCACCGAGCAGGGCTACCACTACGAGATCGAGCGCTGGGAGGCGCCCGGCACCACCGCGAGGAGAGTGGCCGGATGATCGCGGGCTGGTCCGACGGCGCCCTCCGCTCGCGGGGAGTCGAGTCTCCCGCCGCACACATCGGCAAGCTCCCGCCCGCCCGCCGCCGCCGCCTGGCCGAGCGGGTGGGCTCGGCCCACACCGACGCGACGAGCCTCTCCGAGGCGCTCTCCCGGCCCGAGTCCGCCCGCGCCCTCCTGCCCCTGCTGGGGCCGGCGGCGCTGCGCGCGGCCTCCCTCTTCGTGGAGGCCCTCGAGCCGATCCCGACGGACGTGGTGCTGGCCGAGGCCGAGCGCCGGGGCCAGGCCGACGACCTCGCCTTGGGGCTCGAGGCGCTGGAGAGCGAGGGGCTGCTCCTGCGCACCTCCTGGTCGGGGGGCGCGGAGGTGATGATGCTCACCCCGCCCCTCTCCCGCACCCTCCATCCCTACCTCTGGATGCTCGAGCACTGCCGCCCGCCGAGCAGCCTCGCGGTGACCTCGCCGGCCCGCCGCGCCTCGGTGCGGCTCCAGAGCCTGCGCGAGCTGACCCTCGCCCTGGCGGCCACCGCGGTGGACGCGCCCCGCATCCCCAAGGAGGGCGGGGTCCACGGCGCCGACGTGGCGCGCATCGCCGAGGAGCGCTTCCCGGCGGGCACCGACGCGAAGCAGCTCGCCGCGCAGGTGGCGCAGCTCCTGGCGATGGGGCTGATCGCCGGGCAGGGCGGACGGGCCCGCGTGCTCTGGCCGCGGGTCGACGCCTTCTTCGAGCTCTCCGCCGGCGCCCGCCTCCCCCTCCTCCTCGCGACCGATCTCGAGCCCGCGGAGGCCGAGACCTTCGAGGCGGTCCCCGGCCTGGCCGAGCGGCGGGAGGTGCGGACCCTGCTGGCGGCCGCCCTGGCGCGCCTGCCCGCCGGCACCTGGGTGCGGGGCGACGCCCTGGAGGCCGCCGTCCGCCTGCGCCTCCCCGCCACCGACGCCGCCACCCCCTACCGGGAGGGCGCCGCGACCCTCGAGCGCACCGCCGCGATCGTGCGGCAGGAGCTCGCCACGATCGCCGACTGCCTGGAGGGCTTCGGCAGGGAGGGGCAGAGCCCCACCCACTGGCGCCTGCCCCGGGGGGAGGAGGGCGAGCCCGACGCCCTCTGGATCGTGCAGCCCACCCACGAGATCTTCGTCCCGCCCGAGGTGCCCCCGGTGGCGCTCGCCTCGCTCTCGGCCCTGGCCACCCTGCAGCGCGCCGACGTGATGGCGACCTTCCGGGTCGAGCCGGGCTCCATCGCCCGGGCCCACGAGGCCGGCCTCGACGCCGACGAGATCCTCGATCGCATCGCCCTGGGCGCCGAGCACGATCCGCCGGACACGCTGGCGGTGCAGATCGAGGACTGGCTCACCCGCGCCGAGCGCGAGGGGGTCGACGAGGAGCGGGAGAGCTCGCGGCAGCGGGAGGTGCCGGCGCACCTGCAGCGCCTGCCGCCGGCGATCCCCGAGGAGCCGGCGCTGGCCTACCCGCCGAAGGTCCAGGCGCTGCGCGATCAGCTCCTCGCGCGGCTGCGGCCCGAAGACGAAGCTTGATCTCCGGCGAGCGCCGCCGGTGCTATCCTCGGTGACGCCATGCTCCGCTCCCTCTGCCTCGGCCTCCTCCTCTCGCTCGTCGCGAGCGGTTGCGGGCGGGACCTCTCGATGCCGGCGCCGCCCGAGGAGAGCGGGCCCACCGAGCTCGGAGCGCTGGCCGGACACTACCGGATGACCGTGCCCGAGACGGTGCGGGTGGGGGGCCGGGTGATCGGCACCGCGATCCCGGTCAGCGGGATCGGGATCATCCAGCACCTCGCCCTGCCCGGGCGGCTGGCCGAGGAGGTCGGCGGCGACCCCCTCGTGATGGGCCTGGTCCCCCCGGGGGGGCTCGACCTCTCGAACGGCCTCGAGCTCTCCGACGGCGGGACGACCTACGGCTTCGGCTTCGTCGACGGGGAGGCGCTCGTCGGGGGGAAGGTGCTGAGCGCCAACCCGACGGTCCTGGGAGACTTCTCCCTCCAGCCCATGCCCGGCGCGGGGCTGGCGACGGTCCTCCTCGAGGGCTGCCCCGGGCTCTCCTCCTTCGGCCCCGATCGGCCCCTCTACCTCGAGCGCAGCTGCCGCTTCGCCCCCTCTCGCTCGGGGGTCTACGCCGGCTGCGCCGCGGGCTGCGAGGAGGGCTGCGATCCCGACGCGGGTCCGCCCACCCACTTCGTCGCCGCCGGCTTCACGCCGATGGCGGGGCAGCCCCTCGACTTCGTGGTGGCCACCTCCTACTGGAAGGACGAGGGCGCCCGGCCCTGGGTGCCGAACCTGGTCGCCGGGGTCTACGATCGCTTCGAGGCCCGGGGGGTCGCCCTGGCCGTCGACGTCTCCCAGCCCCTCCCGGCGCCCGGGCTCTTCTCGCTGCAGCAGAGCGGGGGCTTCCTCGATCTGGCTTTTCGTCAGGGTGCGCACGTCAGCCCGGCCAGCCCCGATCCCTTCGTGATCCCCACCGACATGAGCGACGTCGGCGGCTACCAGATGGCCACGGGCTGCGAGACCAGCGCCAGGATCCGGCGGGCCCAGGGGGGGGCTCGAGGAGTCCTGCGAGCCCGTCGTCGATCCGATCTACGTGGTGGTCCAGGCCCAGATGAGCGGGAACGTCCTGCTGGTCATGGTCTTCGTCCCGGGCATCGGCGTCCTGCCCAACGCGGCGATCCCGGCCAGCCTCCTCTCGCTGCTGCGCCTCGCGGGCCTGCGCCCGGAGGGCGTGCCGACCATGAGTGACGTCCTGCGGGTGAGCGCCCGCGCCGCGCCTTCCGGACGGGAGCTCTCCCGCAACCTGCTCTGCCCCACCGCGACCGCCTGCTTCACCGGGGTGCCGGGCGTGAACGGCGTCGAGGTGACGGCCACCGTCCGCATCACCGGCACCTGGAGCGTCTGCCCGGACTGGCCCGAGGAGCCGACCTGCGACGACACCCTGCGCGTCCCGGTGGCCGTCGATGTGCCCCTCGCCCAGGCCCTGCCCTTCTGCGTCAGCCCTTCCTGACGCTCCCCTCGCTCAATTGTCCCAACGGCCCGGGCGGGGCGGCAGCACCCAGCGATCGATGAAGACCTGCAGGCGCTCTCGCTGGATCTCGGAGAGGTGGAGCAGCAGCGCCGGGAAGCGCGGCGCGATGATCTCGTAGAGGGTCAGCTCCCCGAGGTAGCCCGCCTCGGCGATCGCCCGCACCCGCAGGAGGTCGGGGTCCGGCACGCCCCGGGTCTCGGTCCCCATCACCCCCACCGGGCTGGTGGCGGCGTCGGCCAGGGCGAGGGCGCAGGCGAGCTCTCGCCGCAGGCGCACGCCGTCCGGCTCGTCGTCGAAGGGCAGGAGGGAGCGGTCGGTCTCGTAGCGGGTGGTGGCCTGGCAGAGGGCCCAGGTGAGCCAGGCGCCGCTGCGGCGGGTGTCGGCCTGCACGAGCACCTTGCCCTCCTCGAGGGGCACCACCCGGGCGCGAAAGCGCAGGGGCTCCCAGGAGAGCACCCGGCCGGTGACGAGCTCCACCATCGCCAGGGCGGTGGGGTAGCCGGGGTAGAGGGAGAGGGCCCGCGAGAGGTGCTGCCGCGCCTTGCGGCGATCGCCCGAGCGCAGGGCGAACTCGGCGGCCAGGGTGTGGACGTAGGGATCGAGGCTGCCGGACGCGAGGGCCTGCTCCATCGCGTGGCGGCCGGCCACGAGGTTGCCGGCGCGCACCTCGGCGTCGGCCCGCGCCAGCCAGCCGGGGGAGAAGCCCGGGTCGGCCACGTTGAGCTCGGCGAGGCGCCGCAGGGCGTCCTCTCCGTGGCCGGCGCGGCCGGCCAGCTCCGCCTCGGTGAGGAGCGCGGCGCCGGTGGCGCTCGGCGCCCGGTCGATCACCTCCCGCTCTCCCTCGGCGTCCAGGGCCGTCACGGCCCAGGGGCGCTGCTGGGCCGGCCAGCGCAGCACGGGCCCCAGGATGCTGTCGCTGGCGTCCTCCGGCAGCGCGGGGTCGAGGTCGAGCTGGTAGGCGGTGGGGGAGACCTCGGCGATGCGCAGGAAGATCTGCCCGGTCCCCTCCCAGTCGTCGGGGCCGACCTCCTGGATCGTGATCCGCGCCGGCGCTCCGGGGCGCAGGGTGCGCTCCGAGGAGGCGCGGGGCATCACCGCGTGCGGGATCTCCTCGGGGAGGGGCGGCAGCCCCGGCGGGTAGACCAGCTCCCGCTCGGCGAAGCTGCGAGCGGGCGGCGCCCGCGAGGCCTCGGGCGGGGGCAGCGGCGCCACCGCGGCCGGGACGCTGGCGCAGCCGGAGGCGAGGAGCAGGGCCACCGGCAGCGCGAGCTTCTGGAACACATCCACCACCTCAAGCATGGGCGCTGCGAGGTGCGCTTGGCAAGCGGCCGCCCCCCGTGGGAAGGAGACCGCCATGAGCGCAGCAGAGCAGAGCCTCGAGGGGCGGGTCGCCATCGTCACCGGAGCCAGCCGGGGGGTCGGCCGGGCCTGCGCCCTGGCCCTCGCCCGGGCGGGCTGCAAGGTGGTCCTGGCGGCCAAGACCGTGAAGCCCCGGGCGCGGCTGCCCGGAACCATCCACACGGTGGCCGAGGAGATCGGCGCGGCGGTGCCGGGCGCCGAGACCCTGGCGGTGCGCTGCGACGTCCGGGAGGAGCAGGAGATCGTGGCGATGATCGACGCGGCCCTCGAGCGCTTCGGCCGCCTCGACATCCTGGTGAACAACGCGGGCGCGGCCTGGTGGTTCCCGGTGGAGAGCACCCCCGCCCGGCGCTTCGATCTCGTGATGGACGTGAACTTCCGCGCCGCGCACGTCGCCACGGCCCACGCCCTGCCCCACCTGAGGAAGAACGGCTGGGGCCACGTCGTGAACATGTCCCCTCCCGTGCACAAGGCCGAGGTCGTCGGGGGCAAGTGCGCCTACATGGTCAGCAAGTTCGGGATGACCTACCTCGGCATCGCGCTGAAGGAGGAGCTGGGCGATCAGCCCATCGCGGTGAACGCGCTGTGGCCGGTGACCCTGGTCGAGTCCCTGGCCACCGCCAACCTGGGCCTGGGGGAGCCGAAGGACTGGCGCAAGGCCGACATCCTCGCCGACGCCCTCCTCGCCATCCTGCGGCAGGACCCCACCACCCTGGGCTCGGGCCACGCCTTCCTCGACGAGGAGGTCCTGCGCGAGTACGCGGGCGTCACCGACCTCGAGGGCTACGCCTGCGTCCCGGGCAGCACCCCGATGGTGATCCCCTGGTAGCGCCCGCTACTTGGCGAAGTCGAAGGAGACCTTCTCGTTCTGGCCGGCCCGGACGTCGATCCTGCGGGTGACGTCGATGCCCTCGCCCTCGTTCACGAAGCGCATGGTGTGCTTGCCCGCCGGGAGCTTTCGCTTGAAGAGCGGGGTCGTCCCCCAGGGGGTCCCGTTGACGCTCACCTTGGTCCAGGGCTTGGTGTTCACCGTCACGTAGCCGTCGCCGACCGCGGGCGGGGGAGGTGGAGGCGGCGGGGGGGCGCCGCCGGTGGAGACCGTGGCCGCGCCCGTGTCCCTGGGCCGCCGCTTCCCGCGCCGGCCCTGCTTCGGTGACTTCTTCAGGGCGATGCTCAGGTTCGAGCCCATCCCCGCCTCGAGCACGACCTCCTGGGTGTGATCGTCGTGGCCGGCGAGGGCGAGCACCAGCTCGTGGGCGCCGGGCGCGAGGTCCTCGACGGTCAGCGGGGTCTGACCCCGCTCCACGCCGTCCACCTTCACCGTGGCCCCGCCGGGCTGCGAGCTCACCGCCAGCTTGGGAGCCGCAGGGGCGGCGACCTCGACCGAGTCCTCGACCTGGCGGCCGTCCGGCAGCTCGAAGCGCAGCTGATGGCGGCCGGCCTTCAGCCCGGAGAGCACCGTGGGCACGACCTCGGGCCAGGGCTCCCCGTCGACGTAGAGCTTCGCGCCCTCGGGCTGCTCGACCTTGAGCTCTCCGGGCGTCGCGGCCGGCCGGATGCGCACGCCGGGGGCGGCCTTCACCGCCGTCGCCGGCGCGCCGCCGTCTTTCGCCGAGGGCTCCGATCCCTCCGGGCCGCTCCCCCGGGTCAGGACGTAGCCGCCCCCCGCGAGCCCGGCCAGGACGAGCAGCCCCACGAAGAGGCCGGCGCGTCCCCGCTTCGGCGCGGGCTCGTCCATGGAGAGGTCGAGCTTGCCGATGCCGTCGAGGCCGGGCGGGGGAGTGGCGCTGGTGGCGCCGAGGTCGATGTCGATCGCCTCGATCGCCTCGCTCGGTCCCGGCACCCCGCCCTGCGAGCCCTCGGGCACCGGGTTGAGGGGGATGACGAAGTTCCCCGTGGAGCTCGGGGTGTTCATCAGCTTGGGGTCGTCCTCGGGGACCACCTCGGCGAGGAAGGTGCCGACCGCGCCGACCTTGCCGTCGAAGGAGCAGGTCTCGAGGTAGGTCCCGATCTCCTGCGCGGCGTCGGCGAGGCGATCGAAGCGCCGGGTGCGGTCCCGGGCGAGCATCCGGTGCACGGTGGCCGAGAGGTCGGCGGGGAAGCCGGGGAGCACCGACTCCAGGGTGGGGATCGGCCGCTGCAGGACCTGCTTGAGGGTCTCGATCTCGGTCGCGGCCTTGAAGAGGCGCTGGCGCGCCAGCATCTCCCAGAAGACGACGCCGAGGGAGAACTGGTCGCTGCGCCCGTCGAGCTCCAGGGTCTGCACCTGCTCCGGCGACATGTAGGGGTACTTCCCCTTGAGGATGCCGGTGGCGGTGCGCGCCATCTTGTTGGTCGCCTTGGCGATGCCGAAGTCCACGACCTTCGTCACCCCGTCGCTGCGCACCATGATGTTCTGGGGGCTGATGTCGCGGTGCACGACGCTCAGCGGCCGGCCCTGGCTGTCGAGGGCGTGGTGCGCGTGGTCGAGGGCGACGCAGGCATCGTGGATGATCCGGGCGGCCACGGCGATGGGCCACTCCACCTGCTCCTTGCGCAGGCGCTTGCTGATCTGGCCGAGGTTCGCGCCCCGGATGTACTCCATGGCGATGAAGTAGGTGCCGCTCCACTTCCCGACCTCGTAGATCGCCACGATGTTGGGGTGGTTGAGGGTGGCGGCGACCCGGGCCTCGTCGAGGAACTGATTGACGAAGTCCTCGTTGTCCGCGAGGTCCGGCAGGAGGCTCTTGAGGATCACCCGGCGGTCGAAGCCGCCGATGCCCGTCTGCCTCGCCAGGAAGACCTCGCCCATGCCGCCCACGGCCAGGCGGCGGAGGATCTCGTACTTCCCGAAGACGAGGTTGGACATGAGGGAGAGGCCGGCGCCCTAGGGCGCGTCCTCCGGCGGTCCCCAGCGGGTGAAGGGGATCATGCCCACCGAGATCAGGCCGACCGCGGCGGCCGAGATGAGGCTCGCGTTGGTGGCCCGCTGGAGGCGCTGGCCGTCCTCGGCCATCTGCTGGAGCAGGGCGCCGTCGATGGGCTCGTCGAGGCCGCGGGCGGCGTAGGCGTCGTAGTCCTTCTGGGCGTCGCGGGTCGCGAAGCCGAGCCCGCCGCCGAGGGCCGTCAGCCCACCGGTCAGGACCGCGCCGGTCACGAAGGCCCAGCGGGGCAGGGGCTTGGGGAGGCGCCGCTCGACCTTGCCGGCGTCCATCACCGCCGAGAGGGGCGCGCCCTCCTCGCCGAGCTCGAGGAGGCTGCCCTTCGCGTCGAAGCTCTGCACGTAGTACTCGACCACGTAGTCGGCCTCGCTGGCCGTCCACTCGCCGGGGATGGTGCCGCGCCAGACGCCCTCGTCGTCCCGCTTCAGGGCGAGCATCGAGTAGGCGGGCTCGCCCTTGCGCCGGTAGGGGATCTGCACCATGTCGACCGCGCTGGTCGGATCCTTCAGCCGGAACGCGAAGCTCAGGGGCCGGCCGCCGCGCCCCTCCTTCGGGGGCTCACCGACGAAGGCCAGCCCCTCCCGGATCTGCTTGCGGCGGAGCATCTCGATCTCCTCGTTCATGGCCTTCTCTTCGGCCTGCACCTTCCGGAACACGCCGACGATCTTCGGGGCCGTGCCTTCGGGGAGGGCGAAGTCGGGCTTGGCCCGCAGCAGCAGCCGGAAGGGCGCCTCGGCGTCCACCGGATCGCCGACGACGGCCACGCACTGGGCGAGGAGGAGGTAGGCCTTCAGCTTCAGCTCGATGTCGAGGCCCTCGACCTTCAGGACCTCCTCGGCCACCGGGATCACCTGATCGAACTCCAGGGCCTCGTAGAGCCTGGTGGCCTTCTCGATCAGAGCGCCGGCGTCCACGTCCTCCGCCAGGGCCGGAGGGGTGGCGAGCAGGAGCGCCGCGGCCAGGAGACATCGAGATGCACGGGCCAGGCGAGTTCGCATTGCCCGAGGTTAGGACGGCGGCTACTCCAGGTTCAAGCCCGCCCTTCCCGGGCCGGGCCGTCGGGGCGGGGTCAGATCTCCGCGCCCGGCGGCGGATCGTCGGGATCGGCGTAGCGATCCTCGGTCCAGGGGTCGCCCACCCTCGCGTAGCCGCCCCGCTCCCAGAAGCCGGGCTTCTCCTCGGCGCAGACCTCGATCCGCTCGATCCACTTGGTGCCCTTCCAGGCGTAGAGGCGGGGGGTGACCATCCGCAGGGGGCCGCCGTGCTCGCGCGGCAGGGGCTCGCCGCCCACCCGGTGGGCGAGCAGCACGTCGGGGGCGAGGCCGTCGGCCAGCAAGAGGCTGGTGGTGTAGCCGTCGGCGGCGTGGCAGAGCAGGTGCGCGGCCTCCTCGTGGGGCTCCGCCCGGGCCAGCAGATCGACCAGGCGAACCCCCGTGAAGCGCAGGTCCATCTGCGACCAGCCGGTGACGCAGTGGAAGTCGCTCTCCTCCTCCACCTGCGGGAGCTGCAGCAGCTCCTCCCAGGAGAGCTCGAGGGGGTGCGCCACCGCGCCGTCCACCACCAGCCGCACCTGCTCCGGCTCGATCCGCGGGTGCTCGCCCAGGTCGAGCACCGGCCACTTGGTCGTCGGGCGCTGGCCCGGCGGCAGCTTGGGCTCGCCGTGGCGGTTCGGCTCCCCGCTGCCCCGGGCCGGCCGCTCCCGCCCCGGCCGCGCCAGGAAGCGCTCGCGGAGCCTCAGGCGCGCGGCGACGATGCGATCGGCCTTCTCCTCGCTCATGACGTTCTCCTTCGCAGGAAGAGGAGCACGAGCAGCAGCGCCAGCCCGCCGCGCCCCCCGCTCCCCGAGCAGCCCTCGCAGCCCTCCGGCGGCGCCGCGGGCCCGGGGGAGCTCGCCGCGGCCGGGCCGGGCTTCGGGGCGGGCCGCGCGCGCCGGGCGCCCGGGGGCGGCGGCAGGCGCAGGTCCGCGAGCTTCGCTCCGCCGGCCCGGGAGGGGTCCATCGCCGCGGCGGTGAAGGCCGCGCCCCGCCAGCCGCGGTCGGGCCGCTCGAGCTTTCCCTCCAGCCAGGCCAGCAGGGAGACGGGCACCTCGCCGACGCCGCCGGCCCGGCGCAGGCCGAAGGCGAAGTCCATCCCTCCGGGGTCGAAGCTCGCGCCCGCCCCCAGGAGGCGCAGGGCGAGCGGGTGGGGTGCGCTGGCGGCCTCCGCCAGCGGGATGCGGGGCCAGGCGCTCCCGAGGGCCACGGCGATCGGTCGAAGCCTCATCGCGACCGGGTCCCGGGGGAGCTTCACGACCAGGGCCATCGGCGCGCCCCGCAGCAGCCGCTGCGCGTCCACGCCCGGTCGCGGGGCGCCGCAGCTCTCCAGGGCGGCCTCGAGACGATCGGCGGGGATCAGGAGGATCTCGTCCGCCCGGGCCATCGGGGGTGGGAGCTCACTCCCCGGGGCCCCGCTCTCGAGCAGCCCCCCGAGGCCGGGCGCCTCACGCCGGCCGAGGTCCGCCCGGCTCGCCCTCGGCGCCTGCCGGGGCTCGACCCGGGGGGCCTCTCGATCGGCGGCCGCCTCCCGCGCCGCGGGATCCTCCGCCTGCGGCGCGCCGCTCCGGACGCCGAGCCACTCCGGCGCCTCGGGGCGGGTCTCGAGGAGGCGAGCGCCCTCGGGCAGGGGCAGCACCAGCGCCCCCCCGTCCTTCACGACCGGTGAGAGGATCAGGACCTCCTCGCCGGCCTCGTAGACGATCAGCGCGTCCATGCGCAGCAGCTCGCCCGGGGCGAGCACCGCGTAGGCGTGGGCCGACGCCGGCGCGAGGGCCAGGGTCAGGGCCAGGAGGCCAAGCCGGGAGGGCGCCGATCTCATCGCGGACATGGTAAACCACCGTCCACCACCATGATCACCCTCGACCAGAACGCCGTCCGGCTCCTCATCGAATTCATGGAGGAGCAGATCCCCTTCAACAAGCACCTCGGGCTGAAGTGCACCGCCCTCGAGGAGGGGAAGGCGAGGCTGGAGATCCCCTTCCAGGAGTTCCTCATCGGCGACCCCTTCCGGCCGGCGCTGCACGGCGGCGTGATCTCCACGCTGGCCGACACCTGCGGCGGCGCCGCGGTCTTCTCGCTCTTCGACAACGTGAACGATCGCACCTCCACGGTGGATCTCCGGGTGGACTACCTGCGGCCCGGCCTCCGGGAGACCCTCATCGCCGAGGCCGAGGTGATCCGCGCGGGCAACAAGGTGGCGGTCGTCGACGTCGTGGTCTTCCACCCCGACCGGAAGGGCGAGCCCGTCGCCACCGCCAAGGCGGTCTACAACCTGAAGAGAGCCAGCGAGGGATGAGCCAACCTCCCGGGGGCGCGCCGCGCGAGCGGAGCGGGGGGCCGGCCCACCTCGACGCCGAGGCCCGCGCGCGCCTCGGCGCCTTCTACACCCCGGCCGAGATCGCCCGGCGGATCGTCGAGGAGGCCCTCGACCTGCGGGAGGGGGCGCCCCCGCGGCGGGTCATCGATCCGGCCGCCGGGGACGGCGCCTTCCTCCTCGCCTACGCGCAGCTGGCCCGGGAGCGGCGGCTGGGCAGCGAGCGGGAGATCGCCACCGGGCTCTTCGGACTCGATCGCGATCCGGCCGCGCCGGCGCTGGCCGCCGAGGTCCTGGCCGGGCAGGGCTTCGTCCCGCTGCCGGGCCACCTCCACGAGGGCGACGCCCTGCTCGGCGACTGGCCGCCGGGCGGCAGCCGGGCCGGCCCCTTCGATCTGATCCTGGGCAACCCCCCCTTCCGGAACATCGTCCGCCTGCCCGCGGAGGAGCGTGACGCCCTCAAGGCCCGCTTCGAGACCTTCCACAACAAGTGCGATCTCTACGGGCTCTTCCTCGAGGCCTCCCTCGCCCGGCTCGCCCCCGGCGGGATCCTGGCGATGATCGTGGCCGACACCTTCCTCGGGACCTCCTCCTTCGGTCCCCTGCGGGAGCGGATCTTCGCCGCCGGTGACGTGACGCCCCGGGCGATGTGGGAGCTCGGGGCGGGGGTCTTCGACGCGGCGGTGCGCTGCCAGGTGCTCTTCGTCGAGGGGCGGCCCGCGCGGGAGGAGGATCGCCTCGCCCTGGCCCTGCTGGAGCGGGACGGCAAGCTGCGCCGCCGCGGCAGCCTCCCCCTCTCGCCGCTGCGCGCGCGCGCCCGCCTCTCGGCCGCGCTGCCCTCCGATCTCGCCGCCCTCGAGCGCGCCGAGACGATGCGGGCCCACGGCGTCCCCCTGGGTGAGCTGGCGAGCTTCTCCCTCGGGGTGAAGACGGGCAACGACGCCCGCTTCCTCGCTCCCTCCGCCGCCGAGCTCCCGCCGGGCGAGGGCGGGCGCCGCCGCCTGGTGCGCGCCCTGCGGGGACGGGACGTGCAGCGCTTCCGGATCGTCGGCGAGCAGGTCCTCGACTACCGGCCCGAGCTGCTGCGCACCCTCCACGGCGCCCGGCCCCGGCAACCGGAGGAGCTGCAGCGGCCGGTGAAGGTCCTCGTGCGGGAGACCTCGGGCAAGCGGCTCATCGCCGCCCTCGACGATCGCGGGCGGGTACCCCTGGACACCCTCCACGCCCTCTGGCCGGCGGAGGTGGGCCGGTGCTCCAACCACTTCCTCCTCGGCGTCCTCTCGGCCCGGCCGGTGGAGTGGTTCTACGCCCAGCACCACCCGGGCTCGCACGTGAAGCTCGGCGAGCTGCGCGAGCTGCCCGTGCCCTCCCCTGACGGCCCCTGGGCCGGGCCCATCGAGCAGCTGGCCCGGCGCCTCGGCGGAGAGCTGACGGCGGCCGCCCGCTCGAAGGCCCGGCGCGAGCTGGACGATCTCGTCGCCAGCGGGCTCGGCCTGCCCGGGGGTTGGCGCGAGTGAGGCGGCTGCCCCGGCGCTTCTTCGCCCGGGACACCCGCGAGGTCGCCCGGGCCCTGCTGGGCTGCACCCTGGTCCACCGCCAGCCGGCGGGCTCGCTGCGCGCCCGCATCGTCGAGACCGAGGCCTACCACGGCCCGGACGATCAGGCCTCGCACGCCCGGCGCGGCCCGACGAGGCGGGCGGCGATCATGTTCGGTCCCCCGGGGGTGGCCTACGTCTACCTGATCTACGGGATGCACCACTGCCTCAACGTGGTGACCGGCGAGGAGGGCTTCCCCTCCGCCGTGCTGATCCGCGGAGTCGAGCTCGCAGGGGACCGGATCGATGGACCCGGACGGCTCACGAAGGCGCTCGGCATCACGCGAGAGGCACACAACGGTGCGACGCTCATCGGGGCGTCCGCCGAGATCCTGATCGAGGGACCCGGTCGGATCGAGCCCGGTGAGAAGATCGTCACGGGTCCACGGGTCGGGGTCGACTACGCGGGGGCGTGGGCGAGGAAGCCCTGGCGGTACCGGCTCCTGAAGCGCTAGCCGATGTCCAGGTGCGTCAGCACCCAGGGGAACTTCCCGCTCCCCGTCACCTTCTGCTCGGCGGAGAGCGTCACCTCGCCGAGCATCCCCTTGCTCTCACCCTCGGGGAAGAGGTGCCCGGCCACGTTCCAGCGGCCCGGCGCCAGCATCCCGGTGAGCTCGCCCTTCTCGATGGCGAAGCCGTCGTAGACGGTGGTGGAGAAGGCGGCCCGCGCCCGGTCGGCGCCGTGGATCCCCAGGCAGGCGTAGAGGAAGATCCCCCGCTCCACGCCGGCGATCAGCTCCTCGAGCGGCGTCGCCCCCGGCGCCATCACCAGGCCCGAGAGCTTGTCGCGGATCGGCGCCTCGGAGAGCTCCTCCACCAGCATCGGCGCGCGGTAGCCGTTCCCGGTCGAGGCGAAGCCCTCACCGGCCTCCAGCGCCGAGCGGCGGCTGTAGATCAGGGCGCCAACCTTCCCGGCCTCGACCAGGGGGGTCGCCCGGGTGGCGATGAGCTCGTCGTCGCAGGGGCGCCGGCTCGAGAGGCCCTCCTCGATCCCGCTGTCCAGGAGGGTGATCGCCGGATCCCAGACCGCCTGGCCGGCGCGAAGATCGGTCATCCCCGCGTTGCGCGAGCTGCCGAGGAACTTCTCCGCGGCCGCGTAGCGCAGCATGGTCTCCAGCTGCCGCGGGTGGAGGATCACCGGCAGGGGCTGGCCGCCGCCGGCCCCGAGCTCCGAGGGGGTCAGGCTCCGGGGGAGGATCTCGGAGAGGGTCGTGGCGCCCAGGGCGCCCACCCGCTCCACGGTCGCGGCGTCGGGGGCCCGCTCGAGGTGCTCGACCTTGTAGTGGCTGCTGTCGATCTGGGTGAAGGCGCCGCCGGAGCTGCGCTTGAAGGCCGCGCGGCCCCCGCGGGTGGCCAGGGCGAGCCAGGAGGTGCCGAAGGAGACCCCGCCCTCGAGGGAGGTGAGCGTCGCGCCCTCCCGCGCCGCGTCGGCGGCGAAGGTGCGGTCGCGGATCGTGGCGGCGAGGTCGCGCAGCCGCTCGGGCTCTCGCGCCCAGGGCTCCCAGTCCTCGTCGTGGCCCGAGCCGTCCGGGGCGAACTCGCCCACCCCGAAGCTCTCGAGGGGCGTCGCCTGCGCCGCCCCGAGGGCCGCCTCGATCGCCCGGACGTTCTCCTCGATATCGAGGCTGCTGGTGGCCGCCACGGCCAGGCCCTTCTCGGTGAGCGCGCGCAGGCCGACGCTGACCCGGCCGAGGGCGAGCTCGGGGGCGAGCTCGCGGTTCTTGATCTCGTAGCCGAAGCCGTCGCTCCGGCTGACCCGCACCTCGATGTCGCGGGTCTTGCCTTCGAGCCGGGAGACGATGGCCTCGGCCACCGCGGAGAGCTGCTCCAGGGTCTTCATCTTGTCTTCCCTCGCTCGCTACCAGCCGATGGTGATGGCGTCGGTGCGGCGGATCCGGGTGACGGGTCCGCCGTCGGTGACGGTCTTGGTCTGGCCCTTGCCGCAGAAGCCGGGGTCGTCGCACTTGAGGGGGCCGGCGAAGGCCTCGACCCCCTCGAGGGCCGTGACCGTCCGGACGGTGAGGTTCGCCGGCAGCAGCACCTCGTCGGTGAGCTTTCCGTCGCGGATCAGGCGGCAGTACTGGATGTTGGTGCTCATCCCGTCCTTGCTGACCGCGCCGCCCTTGCTGCCCTCGAGGTAGACCCCCAGGGTGATCCCCTCGAAGAGGGGCTCGAGGTCCTCGTGCCAGGGCGCGCCCTCGGCCGGGTAGAGGTAGGTGTTGGTCATGCGGGGGATGCGCGGATCGCCCAGCTCGGAGAAGCCGCGGCCGTTGGGCACCACCCCGAAGTGGTGGGCGGTCTCCCGGCTGTGGAGCAT
Organism: Deltaproteobacteria bacterium; assembly: GCA_029210625.1. NCBI lineage: Bacteria > Pseudomonadati > Myxococcota > Myxococcia > Deltaproteobacteria bacterium. Next base: position 46,662 of record JARGFU010000016.1, read on the forward strand.
GTCCACGATGCGGCCGTCCTTCACCAGGCGGACCGGCTGCACCTCGACCCCCTCGTCGTCGATGTAGTGGGTGCCGAAGCCGCCGTCGAGCTCGAAGCTGCCGTCGGGGCGGCGCACCTGGCCGTCGTAGAGGTCGACCACCGGCGTGCCCAGGGGATCGCGGGCCGGCTTGCCGTCCTTCTCCACCAGCCCCGAGCCGCCCTCCTTGATGATGTCGGCCTCGAAGTTGTGGCCCTGCGCCTCGTGCACGAAGACCATCGCCGTGCTGTCGAGCACCAGGTGGGTCAGGGAGGAGAGCTCCTCGGTGGAGAGCTTGCGGCCGCCCTGCAGCTCCACGGCCTTGCGCAGGTAGCGGCCGAGGCGCTCGCGGTGCTCACCGCGCAGCCCCTCGCCCTCGGCGTCGAAGAGGAAGTCGAGGGGGAGGATCTCGCCGATCCGCGCCCGCTGCTCGGTGATCTTCCCGCTCTCGCGGTCCTTCACCTTCACGGACATCGAGAGGTAGGTGCTCGGCAGGATCTGGGTCTTGAGGACGCCCTCGCTGTCGGCGATGAACTTCTCCTCGATCTGGCTGTAGCACCACAGCTCGGTGCCGATCTCGAGCCGCTCCCGCAGGGCCTCGGGGGCCGCGAGGCGCTGCTCCTCGGCCAGCCGGTCGATCTCGCTGGCGAGCTTGCCGAGCATCTGCGCCAGGTCGACGTCCCGCAGGTCGAGGGGCACCGGCTTGCCGTAGCGCTCCCGGCCGGGGTTGGGGATCGGCGCCAGCCCGAAACCGGGGTTGGGCTCCTGCAGCTGGAGCGCGTGGACCGCGAAGGCCAGGTTCTCCTCGAGGTCGGCGAAGGGCAGGAGGCCCACCGAGAGCTCGAGCTTCCGCCCCTCCTCTCCGACCAGGCGCAGCTGCAGCGCCCCCTTGGAGGTGAAGGGCTTGACGATCTCCTCCCCGCTGATCAGCCGGTTGTACTCGGCCTTCGCGATCTCCTCGATGAGCAGGTCGGCGTAGACCACCTTGCCCTCGAGCCAGGCGAAGATCTCCCGGGCCAGCTGCCGGTGGCGCTCCTCGTGGGAGAGGGTGAGCTCCTGCGTTCCGTTCGTCGTCATGGGCCGGCAGTCTAGTCCCTACCCCCGGGATTTTCCGACCCGGTTGCGAGATTGCAGTCAGGTGGTCGGCGCCGGGCAAAAAAAAGGACCCCGAGGGACCCGGTGACGCGCGGGGGGGCGTCGCGCCTACCGGACCTTCTCGAGGTCCAAGAGTCGTACGAGGTATTCCCCGACGATTTCAGTGGACTATACCACCGGGATTCGTCCAGCAAAACTGGATTTTTTCAACCGGTGAAGATGCCCGGAATCACGGGGCAAAAGAAAGGGGCCCGGGCGCGAACCGGCCCCCCCGGACCACAACGGATCGCACCCGGACCCGCATAACACTGATTCGTGGGCCAGGATAGGTGAGCCCGGGGCAGGCGTCTGTGACCTGCCTCACGCCGCCGGAAAAAATCCCGCCGGCAGGCTCAGCCGGTCCGGGGCACGGCCTTCAGGACGGCCTTGCCGCCCTTGATCACCACCTTGAAGTCCACGGCCTTGGCGCCGTGCTTCGCCTTGATGGCGGGGATCTGCTTGTTGAGGCTCTTGCGCATGGCCTCCATGCTGATCCCGGAGGTGTCCTCCTTGCACCGCTTCTTGGCGGTGACGAAGGCGCTGTAGAGCGCCTCGAGCTTGGCGTCGGAGATGCTTCCGCCGCCCTCGGAGGTGGGCCGGGAGGGCCGCTTCCTCGCGCCGCCCCGCGCCTCGTCCCGCAGGGCCTCGGCCGCGGCGACGCCCTTCTGCTGGGTCTCGGCCAGCTCCTCGAGCTCCCGCTGCTGCTCGCGGCTGGCGCGCATCTTCGCCTTGAAGACGTCGCGGTGGTAGCGCCCCTCCTCGATCTCCACGATGGTGCGCAGCCACATCCGCTCGTAGGCGAGGAACTTGTTCCAGAGGGAGTTGAGCCGGAACTTCAGCGCGGTGTTGCGGACGTTCTCGCGCTTGAGGGCCTGGATCTGCTGCTTGATCAGATCGCGGTCCTCGCGGGGCTCCTTCCGGTCGATGCCCAGGAAGTAGAGCTCGTGTCGCCGCTGCAGCGCCGCGACGGCCGCGTCCAGCTCCTTGAGGAGCCCCTCGATACGCGCGTTGGCTTCCAGCTTTCTGTTCACGGTTCCGATATTCTATCGAATCAGGTCGCCGCTGCGCCAGTTGGACCTTGCCCCTCGCCCGCGCGGCCGCGCCGGCGCCGCAGGAACACCAGCAGCCCGACCCCGAGGGCCGCCACCCCGAAGGAGATGATCTGGGAGGTGGAGAGCATCACCGGATCCTCGGCCGGCCAGCGGAAGAGCAGCCCGCGCTCCCAGTCTCCCCGGAAGGTCTCGTTGAGGGTCCGGAAGAGGGGATAGAGGATGAAGTAGAAGATCAGCACCTGCCCGTTGAAGCGCTTGCGCCGCTGCAGCCAGATCAGGGCGAAGAAGATCAGCAGCACCCCGAGGCTCTCGAAGAGCTGGGTGGGGTAGAGGGCCTGGGTCGTCCACTCGCCGGCGTGCTGGACGTGCTCGTCGATCGGGGTCTGGAGGTAGGCCAGGGAGCGGTTGGGGAAGTAGGTGGCGAAGGGGCTCGCGGGATCGCAGGCCTTCCCCCAGCAGCAGCCGGCGGCGAAGCAGCCGAGGCGGCCGAAGAAGTGCCCGATGGGCGCGGCCAGCACGATCACGTCGATGTAGCGGAAGTAGGGGAGCTTGTTCCGCCAGAGGTAATAGGTCGCCGTGGCGAAGGCCCCCAGGAGGCCGCCGAAGAAGACCAGCCCTCCGCGCCAGACGATCAGGAGGTTGGGGACCCGAAGGCCCTCGGGGCCGCCCAGGCGCAGGTCGGCCGAGTAGAAGTTCTCGCCGAAGTACTGGTCGAGGTTCACCAGGATGAAGAGGAGGCGGGCGCCCACCAGGCCCGAGACGAGCAGCCAGAAGGCCAGGTCCAGGAGGCGGTCGGCGTCCAGGCCGCTGCGGCGCCCCTCGCGGGTGGCGACCGTGATGCCCGAGACGAAGGCGATCGCCATCATCACCCCGTAGGTGTGCAGGGGGAGGGTCACCTCACCGGCCCAGGTCCAGGGCCGCAGGACCGCGCCGACCAGCAGGAGGAGCCCCGCCAGCCAGATACCCCCCTCCTTGAGGGGCTTTCGCGGATCCTCCTCGAAGCCGTCCCGCACGTCCTGCCAGGCGCGGAAGGCGTAGAAGGCCGGGATCGCCAGGGCCAGCCCGAAGAGCAGCCAGGTCGCGACCGGAGGGGTCAGCCTCAACTCGAAGAGAACGGGCAGCACGGATCGTCTACCTAGCTTTCGAGGGGTTCCGGCCCGGAGCCACCCGGCTCGACGTCCGCCTCAGCCTCAGCCTCAGCCTCCGCCTCAGCGGCTCCTCCCGCGTCTCGCTCCACCACCGGCTGCGACAGGAACACCAGCGTCAAGACGCCGACCACGATCCCCACGTCCGCGATGTTGAACGCTGGCCAGTGATAGGGGCCCCAGTGCCAGTCGATGAAGTCGATGACGTAGCCGTGGGCGATCCGATCCGTCAGGTTGCCGATGGCGCCGCCGAAGACCATGGAGAGGGCCAGGAGGTGGAGGCGGGGGAAGCGCAGGGGCTGGAGGACCGAGCGCGAGGCCATCCAGAGGAGGCCGATGGCCGCGAGGATCGCCACGGCCACGAAGACGAAGCGGCGCAGCCCCAGGGGGGTGCCGTTGAGCAGGCCGAAGGCCCCGGCGGGGTTCTGCACGTAGACGTGGTTCCAGAGCCCCTCGATCACCACGTGGGGCACCCGGGCATAGGCGTAGAGCTCGTCGGTGCCGAAGTAGAGGCCGATCCGCTCGCCAAAGGACGCCGTGGAGGGCATCAGGCGGGTCAGCCGGGCGACGGCCAGGTACTTGGTCACCTGGTCGAAGAGGCCCCAGGCCAGGCCGCCGGCGAGCACGATGAGTGCTGCTCTGGTTCTCGATGAAGTCATGTCTGGAAGGCTTCCCGCCCGATGGATACCAGGAGCACCGCTGCGCCGCAGGAAATTCCCGCGTCGGCGATGTTGAAGGTGGCGATGTTCAGCCACCAGGGCATCCGGTAGAGCAGGTCGATGAAGTCGATGACGTAGAGGTGGGCCGCCCGGTCGATGAAGTTGCCGACGGCTCCCCCGAGGATGGCCCCCAGGGCGACCATCCGCCAGGGCGCCTCTCGGGGCAGCCGCCAGGCGAAGACCCCGACGAAGGCCGCCGCGAGGATCATCGAGAGGACGAAGAAGACCTTGCGGAAGCGGGCCGGGGCCGAGTCGAAGAGGGAGAAGGCCGCGCCCGTGTTCTCGGTGTAGCGGTGGCTCCAGACGCCCGGGATCACGATGGCGGCCGGGCGGGCGAGGTGCTCCAGCTGGCTCTCGCCGTAGAACTGGGCCACCCGCTCACCGAGGGCCTCGGTGCCGCTGCGCTCGAAGACCGCCGTGAGGTCGCGCACCGCGAGGTACTTCGTGGCCTGATCGGCGAGCAGCACCGCGACCGCCACGCCGAGGACCAGGAGTGCCTTGGGGGGTGCCCTTCGGCTCAAGCTTCCACCGCGCGGGTACAGCGGGGGCAGAGCTCCGGATGCGCGTCGTTGGAGCCCAGCTCGGTGGTGCGCACCCAGCAGCGGGCGCACTTCTCGCCGGCCACGACCTCGACCTTCGCCCGAAGTTCGTCCTCGCCCGCGCCCTCGGTGATCGAGACCTCGCTGACGATCAGCCAGGCGGGGAGGAAGTCCTCGTGGCGCTTCAGCAGGGCGAGATCGTCGCCGCTCGCGGCGAGGGTGACCTTCGCCTCGAGGGAGGCGCCGATGGTCTTCTCGCGCCGGGCCTCCTCGAGGACCCGCAGGACGACCGGCCGCAGCTCCATCAGCCGATCGAGATCGGCCGGGGAGGTGGCGCCGGTGGCCTCGGGCAGGGCGGCGAGGAAGACCGAGGGGGCGAGCCCGGCGTCCGGATGCTCGGCGCGCAGGGTCTGCCAGGCCTCCTCGGTGGTGAAGGAGAGGATCGGCGCCAGCAGGCGCAGCAGGCCCTCGGTGATCTTCCAGAGCACCGTCTGGGCGGCCCGACGCTCGGGCCAGTCGTCGCCGGAGCAGTAGAGGCGGTCCTTCCAGATGTCGAAGGCCATGGCCGAGAGGTCGACGGCGCAGAGCTCCATCGTCGCGTGGTAGACCGCGTGGAACTCGTAGCGCTCGTAGGCCGCCCGGACCTTCGCGACGTAGGCGTCGAAGCGGGCCCAGGCCCAGCGCTCCAGATCGCTCCACTCACCTTCCGGCAGGGCGTCCTTCGACGGATCGAAGCCGGCGAGGTTGCCCAGGGCGAAGCGCAGGGTGTTGCGGATCTTCCGGTAGCCCTCCGAGAGGCGATCGAGGATCTCGTCGGAGTAGCGGATGTCACCGCGGTAGTCCTCGGAGGCGACCCAGAGGCGCAGGATCTCGGCGCCCCGGGTCTTCAGCACCTGCTCGGGCGGGGTGTAGTTGCTCTTCTTCTTGGAGAGCTTCTTGCCCTCGCCGTCGACCACGAAGCCGTGGGTGAGCACCGAGCGGTAGGGGGCCTCGCCCCGGGTGCCGACGGCGGCCAGGAGGGTGGAGTGGAACCAGCCGCGGTGCTGATCCGAGCCCTCGAGGTAGAGATCGATCGGCAGGCCCAGGCTCTCGTCGCTCTCGCAGACGGCGGCGTAGGAGACGCCCGAGTCGAACCAGACGTCCAGGATGTCCTGCTCCTTCTTGAACTTCTCGCAGCCGCACTTGCCGCACTTCAGCCCGGGGACCAGCTCCTGGGGCTCGCGGGCGTACCAGGCGTCGGCGCCCTCCTTCTCGAAGGCGTCGGCGACCTGGTTCATCGCCGCCTCGGTGGCCACCGGCTCGTCGCAGTCCTCACAGTAGAAGACCGGGATCGGCACTCCCCAGGCCCGCTGCCGGGAGATGCACCAGTCCGGCCGGGTGGTGAGCATCCCGTGGATGCGATCCCGGCCCCAGTGGGGGATCCACTGGACCCGGTCCACCTCGCCCAGCGCCTTCTCCCGCAAGCGGTTCTCCTCCATGGAGATGAACCACTGGTGGGTGGCCCGGAAGATCACCGGCTGGTTGCAGCGCCAGCAGTGCGGGTAGCTGTGGGAGAGGGCCAGGTCCTTCGGGGAGAGGAGGTGTCCGCTCTTCTCCAGGCGCGCGACGATCTGCGGGTTGGCCGCGAAGACCTTCTCCTTGCGAAGGTCGGCCATGCCCTCCGGCACGTCGTCGATGTAGCGGCCGTAGTCGTCCACCGGGTTGTAGATCTCGAGCCCGGCGGCCAGGCCGAGCTGGTAGTCCTCGACGCCGTGCCCCGGCGCGGTGTGGACCAGGCCGGTGCCGGCCTCGAGGGTGACGTGATCCGCCGGCAGCACCGGCCGCTCGCGCTGGTCCTCGAAGAGGGGGTGGGCGTAGGTGAGCTTCGAGAGCGTCTCGGCGTCGAGGTGCGCCAGCACCTTCGCCGGATCCTTCAGGGCGGCCACCGGGTCCTCGAGCAGGCCCTCGGTCGCCTTCGAGACGTCCTGGAGCTTGAGCTCGTCGGGCGCCACCTCGGAGAGGAAGGCGTGGAGGAGGGGCTTGGCCACGATGCAGGCCCGCCCCTTCAGCTCGTAGGCCACGTACTCGAACTCGGGGTGGATCGCGATGGCGAGGTTCGCCGGCAGGGTCCAGGGGGTGGTGGTCCAGATCACCAGCGAGGACTTGCGCCCCTGGATCCCCTCGGGGAGGTGCTCGGTCCCCTTGGCGACGTCGAAGGCGACGTAGATCGAGGGCGAGGTGTGTTCTTCGTACTCGACCTCGGCCTCGGCCAGGGCGGTCACGCAGCGGATGCACCAGTAGACCGGCTTCTTGCCCTTGTAGAGGCCGCCGGCGCCGGCGAAGCGGGCCAGCTCCCGGACGATCCGGGCCTCGTAGCCGTGGTCCATCGTCAGGTAGGGGCGCTCCCAGGCGCCCAGCACGCCCAGGCGCTGGAACTCGGTGGACTGGATGCCCACCCACTTCTCGGCGTAGGCGCGGCACGCCTGGCGGAACTCGACGGCGTTCATCTCGCGCTTCTTGCCGCCGAGCTGCTTGTCCACCTGCAGCTCGATGGGCAGGCCGTGGCAGTCCCAGCCCGGGACGTAGGGGGCCCGGAAGCCCGCCATCGCCCGCGACTTCACCACGATGTCCTTCAGGACCTTGTTGAGGACGTGGCCCTGGTGGATGTGGTTGTTGGCGTAGGGAGGGCCGTCGTGGAGGAGGAAGGTGGGGTCCTCCCGGTGGACCTCCTGGAGCTGGGCGTAGATCCCCTGCTCCTCCCAGAAGGCGACCCGGTCGGGCTCGCGCTCGGGCAGGTTCGCCCGCATGGGGAAGTCGGTCTTGGGGAGATGGATCGTGGTCTTGTAGTCCTGCTCGGCCATGGGAGGGGTGGCATATCACGCCCGGACCGGACCGGAGAACCTCCCGACCGTCAGCCCCCCTCCCGCAGCAGCTCCTCGCGCAGCCTGCGCCCCTCCTTGTTGTTCGGATCCAGGGTCAGGGCGCGCTGCAGGTGCTCGAGGGCCTCGTCGCGCTGGCCCTCGTCGTGGTCGATCTGGGCCAGGAAGAGGTAGCCCTCGACCAGGACCGGCATCATCTCCAGGGCCTTCACGATGCGCTGGCGCCCCTGGCGGATCATGGCGGCGTCCGAGCGCTCCTGGCCGGAGAGGTAGCCCGCCCAGCCGGCGTAGAGGAGGTAGATCGGCTCGTCGGTGTTGCGGCGGCCGGCCTCGACGAACTGCTTGAGGGCGGGATCGGGCTTGCCCTCCTCGAGGAGCTCCCGGCCCCAGCGGTAGCGCAGATCGGCGTGGAGGACCCCCGAGCGGCGGGCGAGCTTCTCCAGCTCCTGCTTGCGCGCCTCCCGGGCCCGGGCCATCCCCTCCTCGGAGCGGACGGCCTCGTAGGCGGTGGTGATCCGGCGGTAGAGCTCGCCGGCCATCCGTCGCACCTCCTCGCTCGGGAAGTCGGCGAAGCGCTCGGGGGCGAAGCGCGAGAGGCCGGCCTCGTAGGCGCGGGCCAGCTCGGCGGCGTCGGCGGAGGGCTCGACCTGCAGGATGTAGAAGGGGTCCACCGCCGGCAGGCTGGTGTAGAGTTCGAGGACCTCGTCCCGCAGCCGGGCCTGCTCCTCGCCGATGACCGGGGCGATCCCGCCCTCGACCAGCGTGCCCCAGTCGGCGAAGACCGCGGCCTCCATCTCGCCGATGACCGCGTCGCTGGCCCGGGGAGAGGGGGCCACCTCGGCGGCCGGCGTGCTCGAGAAGGTCAGGAGCTCCCCGCGGGTCAGGGCGAGGAGGAGCTGGGCGATCATCAGCTCGTCCAGCCCCGAGGCGAGGCGCAGCTCGGCCACGGTCCGCTGCCCGGTGATGGCCGCGAGGAGGGCCCGCCCGCCCGGGATCGTCGCCAGGGCGCCGGTGTGGCGATCGAAGTGGGGGCCGGGGAGGGCGTAGTCCTCCTGGTGGGCGTCCAGGAAGTGGAGGAACTCCTGGGGGGCGGTGAAGAGCCTCACCGCGTCGGCGATCAGCCAGAGGGGCTGCATCTCGACGGTGAGCACCGAGCGCAGGGCTGAGGTCAGCGCCCGGAACTCGAAGCGCCCCTCGTTCCAGGCAAAGGCGTTCACCACCTTGCGCCGCACGTGGGCCGAGAGGGCCACCGCCAGCTGATCCCGGGTCACGGCCCCCTGGGCGACCAGGGCCTCCCCCTGCTGGATGCCGTCGGAGATCATCTGCTCCACCGACCGGGCCAGCGCGCCGGAGGTGATCACCCGCTGGCGGAAGAGGTACTCGCCGAGGGTCTCCGAGAGGAGGTTGGAGGTGCAGAAGACCGGCCGGCCGTGGCGGAGGTGGATGGTCTTCTCGAGCCGCCCGGCCTCGAGGCGCAGGCTGCCGGTGAAGCCGGCGGCGGCGGCGGTCATCAGCAGTCCGCCGAGGCCGTGCTCGGCCAGGGAGCCCTGCCGGTAGCCCTCGGGCAGGCGGGAGAGGAGGACCTCGGTGGGGGAGCGGATCGCGTCCGGGTCGGCGGCGCGCGCCGGCGTCGGCGCCGGAGGGATCGGCGCGCCCGGGAGGGGCACCGGCGCCTCGGGGGGCTCGTCGGGCGCGTCGAGATCGAAGTCGGAGGGGCCGTCGAGGTCGAAGTCGACCGGCGCCGGACCGGCCGGCGGGGGCGGCTCCTCTCGCTCGGAGAGGTGGTCGAGGTCGTACTTCCAGGCCACCTCGGGCGCGGCGACGGAGACCTCCTGCACCGGCGGCGCCTGCCGCTCGCGCGCCTCGACCAGGGCCGCCACCCGCTCGAGGAGCTCGGTGGCGGCGAAGGGCAGGTGGAGCACCAGGTCCCAGGCCGTCAGCTCGAAGCTCCGCTCGTCGGTGGCCTGCACCAGGTAGAGGCAGGGCACCGGCTCCCCGTGGCGGGCGCCCCGGGCGTGGGCGGCCACCTCCGGTCCCCGGACGTGGGCCAGATCGAGCACCGTGACCACGATCTCCGGAGGATCCTGATCGACCAGCTCCACGGCCTTGCTGCCGTCCACCGCGCTGGTGACCCGGTAGCCCTCCTCGATCAGGACCTTCTTGGCGGCGACCTGCACCCGGGGCGAGGCGGCGGCGAGAAGGATTCGGATGTCCCCTGGGTCGGTGCTCATGGTATGGCCGCGGACGACCTACAACCTAGCACGGAGGGTAACAATGGCACTTCTTCAGGATCGTGTGGCCGTGGTGACCGGGGCGGGCAGGGGCATCGGGCGGAGCATCGCCGAGCTCTTCGTGAAGGAGGGGGCGAAGGTCGTCATCAACGACGTCGACGAGGAGCCGGCCCAGGCGGCGAAGGCCGCCTGCGAGGCCATCGCTCCGGGCTCGGCGGCCATCAGCCTCGGCAGCGTCGCCGACGCCGCCTACACCGATCAGCTGATGAAGAGCGCGGTGGACACCTTCGGGGCCCTCGACATCCTGGTGAACAACGCCGGCATCACCCGGGACCGGATGAGCCACAAGATGGACGACGAGCAGTGGGACTTCGTCATCGCCGTGAACCTCACCGGCACCTTCAACTGCATCCGCTCGGCGGCGCCCTACATGCGCGACGTCGCCAAGGCCGAGATGGACGAGCACGGCGAGGTGCTCAAGGTCCGCAAGATCGTGAACTTCTACTCGACGGCCGCGATCCGCGGGAACCCGGGCCAGGCCAACTACACCGCCGCCAAGATGGGGAACATCGGCCTGACCCGCACCATCGCCCAGGAGTGGGGTCAGTTCCGGGTCTGCGTGAACGCGGTGGCCCCGGGCTTCACCGAGACCCGCCTGACCAAGTCCAAGGAGGCGGGCGACGTCCTCGGCGTCCCCGAGGCCCAGCGCCAGGCGATGCTCCAGCGCATCCCCTTCCGGCGCTTCGGCCAGCCCGAGGACGTGGCGGGCGCGGTGCTCTACTTCGCCTCGCCGCTCTCGGACTACGTCACCGGGCAGCAGATCAACGTCTCCGGCGGCATGCAGATACCTTGATTACGGGGGACGCTGCCGCAGGGTTGGCGGGGGCGTAAACGATAGGGCGCGACCCGCGCTCCGTCCGCCCGAATTTCGGCCTTTGTGGGGTCGATAGAAGGCTTTTGCGTTTTCCGGTCTGGTGCTAACTAGCGGCCTCCCCTTGGATTCCCCTTCAGGAGGCGCACCGATGGCAAATCAGCCGGGTTCTCTCACCTCCGTAGGCAAGAAGATCCTCATCGCCCTCACCGGGATGGGTCTGATGCTGTTCCTCGCAGGACACGTGTCGGGCAACCTCCTGATCTTCGTCGGCGACGAGACCTTCAACAACTACGGTCACACCCTCGTCTCGAACCCCTTCATCTACGTGATCGAGTTCGGGATGCTGGCGATCTTCCTCTTCCACCTGTTCACGGCGCTCGCGAACTGGATGAACAACCGGGACGCCCGGGGGAAGACTCGCTACTACTCTCCGGCCTGGGCGACGGGCGGCAAGAGCCGCAAGTCCTTCGCCTCGACCTCCATGATCCTCACCGGGGCGGTGCTGATCGTCTTCGTGATCCTCCACGTCGGCACCATGAAGTTCGGCTGGGGCTACACGATCACCGAGACCCCCGAGGGCATCCGCGACCTGGCCACCCAGATGCGGGCCGCCTTCTCGAGCCCCCTCGTCGTCCTCGCCTACGAGGTCGTGATGGTCCTGGTGGGCATGCACCTCTGGCATGGCTTCTCCAGCGCCTTCCAGTCGCTGGGCGTGAGCCACCCGAAGCTGGAGAAGGTGCTGCAGCCGGCGGGCTGGCTCTTCGCCATCTTCGTCGGTGGTGGCTTCCTCGCCATCCCCTTCGCCCTCTACCTGAACCTCTTTTAGAAAGCGCGATCAGCCATGCAACTCGATGGAAAGTGCCCCGATGGCCCGATGGCGACTCGCTGGAGCCGCTACAAGCAGTCCCTGAAGCTCGTCGCGCCCGCCAACCGGCGCAAGTACGAGGTCCTGGTGATCGGCACCGGCCTGGCCGGCGCATCGGCCGCCGCGACCCTGGCCGAGCAGGGCTACCACGTTACCGCGCTGACGATCCTCGACAGCCCCCGGCGGGCCCACAGCATCGCCGCCCAGGGCGGGATCAACGCCGCGAAGAACTACCAGAACGACAACGACTCGGTGTACCGGCTCTTCTACGACACCGTGAAGGGCGGCGATTACCGGGCGCGTGAGGCGAACGTCCACCGCCTGGCCGAGGTCAGCGCGAACATCATCGACCAGGCGGTCGCCCAGGGCGTGCCCTTCGCCCGGGAGTACGGCGGCACCCTGGCCAACCGCTCCTTCGGCGGCGTGCAGGTCTCCCGCACCTTCTACGCGCGGGGTCAGACCGGCCAGCAGCTCCTGCTGGGCGCCTACTCCTCGATGATGCGGATGGTGGGCACCGGCAAGGTGACCCTCAAGTGCCGCCGCGAGATGCTCGACCTCGTCGTCGCCGACGGCAAGGCCCGGGGCGTCATCGCCCGCAACCTCGTCACCGGTGAGCTCGAGCGCTACGTCGCCGACGCGGTGCTGCTCTGCACCGGCGGCTACGGCAACGTCTTCTACCTGTCGACGAACGCCAAGAACTGCAACGCCACCGCGGCCTGGCGCAGCTACAAGCGCGGCGCCTACATGGCCAACCCCTGCTACACGCAGATCCACCCCACCTGCATCCCGCAGGCGGGCGATCACCAGTCGAAGCTCACCCTGATGAGCGAGTCGCTGCGCAACGACGGCCGGGTGTGGGTGCCGAAGAAGGCGGGCGACAAGCGCCCGGCCACCGAGATCCCCGAGGAGGAGCGCGACTACTACCTCGAGCGCCGCTACCCGGGCTTCGCCAACCTCGTGCCTCGTGACGTGGCCTCCCGCGCCGCGAAGACCGAGTGCGACGCCGACAAGGGCGTGGGCGCCACCGGCCGGGCCGTCTACCTCGACTTCGAGGAGGCCATCGGCCGCCTCGGCGAGGACGTCGTGCGCGATCGCTACGGCAACCTCTTCGACATGTACGAGCGGATCACCGCCGAGAACCCCTACAAGACGCCGATGCGGATCTACCCCGCCTCCCACTACACGATGGGCGGCCTCTGGGTGGACTACGACCTGCAGAGCACCATCCCCGGGCTCTTCGTCCTCGGCGAGGCGAACTTCTCGGACCACGGCGCGAACCGCCTCGGCGCGAGCGCCCTGATGCAGGGGGTGGCCGACGGCTACTTCGTCATCCCCTACACCCTCCCGCACTACCTGGCCCAGCAGAAGGCGGGCGGGATGGACGACGCCCACCCGGCCTTCGAGGAGGCCGAGGGCGACGTGCGCGAGAACGTCGAGAAGCTGCTCTCGATCCAGGGCCAGACCACCGTCCTCGAGCTCCACCGGGATCTGGGCAAGATCATGTGGAACAAGGTCGGCATGTCCCGGAACGCGGAGGGGCTCACCGAGGCCATCTCCGAGATCCAGGACATCAAGAAGACCTTCTGGAGCGACGTGCGGGTCCCCGGCACGAAGGGTGAGTTCAACAAGGAGCTCGAGTTCGCCGGCCGGGTCGCCGACTACATCGAGGTCGGTGAGCTGCTCGCCCGCGACGCCCTGGCCCGCGAGGAGTCGTGCGGCGCCCACTTCCGCGAGGAGCACCAGACGGAAGACGGCGAGGCCAAGCGCGACGACGAGAACTTCATGTACACCGCCGCCTGGGAGTTCAAGGGCGACGGAGTCGAGCCGGCCCTCCACAAGGAGACGCTGACCTTCGACGAGTGCAAGCCCACCCAGCGCAGCTACAAGTAGGCGAGGACGACATCATGGAGACCACGATGAACCTGAAGCTTCTCGTCTGGCGCCAGCCGGGGCCCGACGCCCCGGGCAAGATGGAGGAGTACGACGCGAAGGAGATCTCTTCGGACTGCTCCTTCCTCGAGATGCTGGACCTCGTGAACGAGGACCTGATCAAGGCTGGCAAGCAGCCCATCGTCTTCGACAACGACTGTCGCGAGGGCATCTGCGGGTGCTGCGGCATGATGGTCGACGGCGTGGCCCACGGCCCGGATCACGGCATCACCATCTGCCAGCTGCACATGCGGCACTTCCACGACGGCGCGACGATCGTCATCGAGCCCTTCCGCTCGCGGGCCTTCGCCGTGATCAAGGACCTCGTCGTCGACCGGACGGCCTTCGACATGATCCAGGCCGCCGGCGGCTACGTGTCCTTCCAGACCGGCTCCGCCCAGGACGCCAACGCGATCCTGGTGCCGAAGGAGAAGGCGGACCTCGCGATGGACGCCGCCGCCTGCATCGGCTGCGGCGCCTGCGTCGCCCAGTGCAAGAACGCCTCGGCGCTCCTCTTCACCTCGGCCAAGGTCTCGCAGTTCGCCCTGCTTCCCCAGGGCGATCCCGAGCGCAAGGCCCGGGTGAAGAACATGCTGGCCGCCCACGACGCCGCGGGCTTCGGCTCCTGCAGCAACGAGGGTGAGTGCGAGGCGGTCTGCCCGAAGGAGATCTCGATCTCCAACATCGCGCGCCTCAACCGCGAGCTCATCCGCTCGAACTTCTAGGGCTGGGTGATTCCCCCGCTTCCCGCCGGGGCGATTCGATGGGGTTCGTTTATTTGCGAACCCCTGTCTCACTCATGGCCTGATAGGGCCACCGTAGAAGACGAAGACGGTCGAATTCATGACGAGAGGGTGCGTTGCACCGACACCGCTGATGAGGCCACCTCACCGTGAGGGCATTCGAGGGCCTCGGCGACTGGTGTGAAGCCGAGGGCGCCGATCAGAACTGCCAGAAGAAGCGAGAGTCGTCGGGGGGGGGGCAAATGCCATGCCATGACCTTTCCTCGTGCTGGGTGGGAGCGATCGACCAGGCGCAGTAGCCGGGTCGAAGAAAGGCAAGGCGTGGGTCCCCCCGACGTGCAGAAAGAGTCTAGGAGATCGAGATCGGCCTCGTCAAAGCGGACCTAGGCGAGCAGGGTAACCGCGGCCCGGGCGATCACCTCGGGCTCGCTCATCCGGCCGACGGCGCTGTAGCCCTCGGCGAGCTCGCCCTCCTCGGGGCCGACGAGGGTCGCGCCGCGCTCCTTCAGGAGCGCGAGGTTCGCCACGGTGGCCGGGTGCGCCCACATCGCGTCGTTCATGGCCGGCGCCACCAGCACCGGGGCCCGGGTGGCCAGCGCCATCGTCGAGGCCGCGTCGTCGGCCAGGCCGTGGGCCATCTTGGCCAGGAAGTTGGCCGTCGCCGGGGCGACGAGGAGCAGGTCGGCCCACTGGCCCCAGCTCACGTGATCGATCCCCTGCTCGTCGGCGGCGAAGAGGTCGAGGAGCACCGGGGAGCCGGAGGCCGCCTCCAGGCTGGCCGCGCCGATGAAGTGGGTGGCGTTGTGGGTCATGGCGCAGCGCACCTCGGCGCCGCCGGCCCGCAGGGCGCCGACCAGCCCCGGGGTCTTGTAGGCGGCGATGCCGCCGGTGACGATCAGCAGGATCTTCTTCTCGCCCTCGGCCATGGCCCCTTCTACTCCTTTTCGCGCCGGGAGGCGTAGGCCTCGACCTCGGCGAGGAAGGCCCGGCAGGCGGCGGCGCCCGGAAGATCGGTGTCCTCCCGCACGGGCAGGCCGGGGTGCGTCGCCAGGAGGACCTCGGCGAAGAGGCCCGTGCCGTCCCGCAAGGGCTCGCTCTCCCGGCGCTCCCGGCGCCAGCAGCTGCCCACGCCGCAGCTCGGGGAGCGGGACTGGAGCACGAAGCCGTGGAGCTCTCCCACCCCCAGCAGCCACCCCCGGGCGAAGGTGCGCAGCCGCTCTCCGAAGGTGCGGCCGCTCTCCTCGCCGAGGACCTCGGGGGCCTCCCGGGGGCCCACGAGGAGGATCTTCTCCCGGGGGACGGGCAGCCCGATCTCGACCTCGGGGCAGACCGGGATCAGGACGCAGCGGGCGCCGAGGATCTCCTCGAGGAGGCGAAGCTCGGCGCTGCCCCCGTCGTAGCGGCAGGCGGCGCCGAGGAGGCAGTGGGAGACCCCGACCCTGAGACGATCCGCGCTCTTCATCATCACCCTCGAGGAGAAGAGGGTAGACGCGAAGCCCGCCGCCTTGCCAGCCGGCCGGGATGCGGGCTAATCGAACTCCTCGTGGCCGTCGTCGACGCGCAGAGGGGCGCACTGCAGCTCTCCCGCTATGAGGCGGTGAAGCTCGCCTTCCACCGCTGGCTCCACCGGCCCACGACCGACCTGCTGGTGGCGGTGCTGATCCTGGTCTCGGTGGTGCTCATCGTCCTGGAGACCGTGGAGGGGCGCGACAGCCCCCTGCGGGTCACCCTCGAGGAGCTCTCCGACCTCATCACCTGGGCCTTCATCGTCGAGCTCTCCCTGCGCTTCTGGGTCGCGCCGAAGAAGTCGGTCTACTTCCGGCGCTACTGGATCGACCTCCTCTCGGTCCTGCCGGTCATCCGGCCCCTGCGCCTCTTGCGGGTGCTGCGCCTGCTGCGCCTCTTCCGGCTCGGCCTGATCCTCAACCGCCGCTTCTCGCTCCTGCGCGGCGCCATCTCCGGGGCCACCACCGAGCTGATGCTCCTCGGGACGGTCACGACGGTGCTGGTCCTGGCCGGCGCGATCACCCTCTATCTGGCCGAGCGGACGGTGGGGACGGGCTTCGCGAGCCTGCCCCAGGCCACCTGGTTCTCGATCTACTCCCTCATCGCCGGCGAGCCGGTGGGCGGTGAGCCGGTCACCCTGCTGGGCCGCGTGATCACCCTGACCCTGATGCTCGGCGGGCTGACGGTCTTCGGCATGTTCGTCGGCACGATCTCGGCGACCATGGTCGGCCGGCTCTCCCAGCGCATGGAGGTGAACCCCATGGACGTGGACGATCTCTCCGGACACATCATCATCTGCGGCTGGAACCACGCCGGACCCCTCGTCGTCGAGGAGATGATGGTGGGGGAGGGGGCCGAGGACCTCCCGGTGGTGATCATCACCGAGGCCGAGGGCCTGCCCGAGGACCTCCCCCTCGACCGGCTGCGGCGCGAGCTGCTCTACCACGTCTCCGGGGACTACACCCGGGTGGAGGTCCTGGAGCAGGCCGCCGTCTCCCGGGCCTCCAAGGCCATCCTCCTCTCCGACAAGACCCAGCCCCGCTCGGACCAGGATCGGGATGCCCGCACGGTGCTGGCGGCGCTGACCGTCGAGCGCCTCTGCCCGGGGATCTTCACCTGCGCGGAGCTGCGCAGCCGGCAGAACGAGGGCCTGCTGCGCCGCTCCGGGGTCGAGGAGATCGTGATCGCCGACGAGTACAGCGGCTTCATCCTCGGCTCGGTGGGGCGCACCTCGGGGCTGGTGGCCACCTTCGACGAGATCCTCTCGGCGCGCTACGGCAACGCCTTCCACAAGGTGACGGTGGGGGAGGCGCAGGCCGGCCAGAGCATCGGTGACCTGCACCGCTCCCTGAAGAAGGAGCACGACGCGGTGCTCGTCTCCCTCGAGCGGATGGAGGCGGGCTCACCGAAGGTCACGGTGAACCCCCCCTCGGAGCTCGTGGTGAACGCGGGCGACGCCCTGGTGGTCATCGCCCGGCGCCCGGTGAAGCTCTAGCTAGCCTCGCAGCAGGTCGTTCCCCTCGCGCTGGAGCTCGAGGGTGCGCTGCACGTAGTCCCGCCCGCGATCGACCCACTCGCGGTCGACCTTCAGGGCGTCGGCGACCGCCAGGATGGCCTTGACCTCGGCCTCGTGGAGGTTGTTGTCGGCCAGGGCCACGCCCATCATCTCCAGGAGGAGGGAGTGCCGGGCCACCGGGGTGTCGAAGCGGTCGAGGAGGGCCTCGACGGCGTCCTGATCGTCGGCGGTCGCCGGCATCGTGTCGAGGGAGGTCTCGGCGAGCAGGGCCGAGATGAGCAGCTCCTCACGGGCGTCGTCCGCGCCATCGATCTTGGCGACGAACTGGATGATCGAGCAGAGCGCTTCCTGCTGCTCCTTGTTCAGAAGTCCGATGAACATGCGGCCTCTCCTCTGGCTGATGGGCGTTGGGTCTATTTCCGGTCGTAGCCGACCCGGTAGTAGGGCAGCTCCAGGGGGCCAAAGCTACAGTGATCCTCCTCGAAGGTCACCCCCGGAACCTTGTCGCCGATGGCCCGGTGGGCCTCCTCGGTGAGCAGGATCTCGTCGGCCCGGGCGATGTCCTCGCCGAGCTTGGAGGCGTAGTTCACCTCCCGGCCCCAGACGTCGTCGTCGCCGATCTTCAGGGTGGGACCGAAGCCGATGCCCACGCAGAGCTCGACCTTGTCCTCGGGGCGGGCGCCCTCGTTGTAGGCCTGGCAGGCGTGCTGGCAGGCGATGATGGCCTTCAGCGCCGTCTCGGGCTTGCGGAAGATGACGATCCACGAGTCGGCCTCCTCCTTGAGGATCAGGCCGCCGTGCTCGTCGACGATGGGCCGGCAGAGCACGCCCTTCTGATAGATGATCCCGAGGAAGTGGACGATTCCGAAATCACGGGTCGTCTTGGAAAAACCGACCAGGTCGGTGAAGACGATGGTCCACTCCTCCTCGAAGCGCTCCCGGATGGCCTCGTCGATGGCCTGGCGATCCTCTCCGGGGGTATTCCTGCGCTCGAGAAGCCGCTCGAGGGCTCGCTGCGATGCTCCAGACACTTGACTCTCCCTTCCAAAAGAGATTTGTCACTCAATTATCGATTGGGAACGGGGGGGAAAACCCGTACAGGAACATATAAAAAATGCCGAAAACCTATATCATCATCGACGGCCGGGGCCGGGCCACCCTCCACGACGAGCGCGAGGTGCGCAGGGAGATTACCACGCGCCTCGGCTCGGGCGAGAGCTACCAGCTCTTCGAGGCCCAGGCCCTCGAGGTCAAGATCGACTTCGGGGCGGCCAGCGGCCCGGCCCGGATCGGTGGTGGCAAGAAGCGCGGCCGCCCTGCCAGCCGGAAGAAGGGAGCCGCCCGGCGGGGCGGCACCAAGGCTGCGAAGCGGGCCGGCAAGAAGACCGGCAAGGTCGGCCGCCCCCGCCTCAACGTCGGGGACTGCACCCAGGAGGGCTGCAAGAACCCCTCGAAGACCCGGGGCCTCTGCTCGGCGCACTACCAGAAGCACCGCCGGCTGGTGCAGGAAGGCAAGACCGGCCTGATCTCCAGCGGGGTGACCCCGAAGAAGGCCGGCCGCCCGGCGAAGAAGAAGGCGGCCCCGAAGACCGCGCGCAAGGCCGGCAAGAAGGCCGCGAAGAAGGCCGCCGTGAAGAAGCCGGCCGCCAAGAAGGCCGCGAAGAAGACGGCCGCGAAGAAGAGCGTGCGCAAGGCCAACAAGCAGGCCGCGCCCCAGGCCGAGGCCAAGTAGCGGCGCGCCTCTTTCAGTCCTCGCCGAGTGACCTGGCGTCGAGGTCGTACTTCTTCGCCAGGCGCTCGATGGACTTGCGGTGGAGCCCGCTGCGGCGGGCCGCCTCGGAGATGTTGCCTCCACAGGCCTTGAGGATGTTTCGGATGTAGTCCCGCTCGAAGTCCTCGAGCAGGGCCTCCTTGGCCTCCTTGAAGGAGACCTCGGGCATCGCCTCGACGTCCCCCTCGATGGGCGGGCCCTCGGGGGTGTCCACCTGGACGATCCGCTCCGGGAGATCCTCGAGTCCGATGATCTCCCCCCGGTTCAGGGTGGTGGCCCGCTCGAGGACGTTGAGCAGCTCCCGCACGTTCCCGGGCCAGTCGTAGGTCTTCAGGGCCGAGAGGGCCTCGTCGGAGATATCGATCCGGCCCCGGCTGGCGATGACCCGGGGGCTCTCGAGGAAGTGCCGGGCGAGGACCTCGATGTCCCCCCTCCGCTCGCGCAGCGGCGGGATGGCGACGTTGATCACCGAGAGGCGGAAGAAGAGATCCTCGCGGAAGTTCGAGGCCTGGATCTCCTTCTGCAGGTCCCGGTTCGTCGCGGCGATCACGCGGACGTCGATCTCTCTGACCTTGTTGCCGCCCACCCGGCGGATCTCGCGGTTCTCGAGGACCCGCAGGAGGCGCGGCTGGAGATCCAGGCGCAGCTCGCCGAGCTCGTCGAGGAAGATCGTCCCTCCATCGGCGCGCTCGAAGGCGCCGGCCCGGGCCTTCTCGGCCCCGGTGAAGGCGCCCCGCTCGTGCCCGAAGATCTCCGACTCGATGAGGTTCGGAGGGATCGCGCCGCAGTCGAGCACCACGAAGGGGCCGTCCTTGCGGGTCGAGTAGTCGTGGAGGGCGCGGGCGACCAGCTCCTTGCCGGTGCCGGTCTCGCCGGTGACCAGCACCGTCACGTCCATCGGGGCGATCTTCTGGATCAGCCCGAAGGCCTGCCGCATCGCCAGGGACTCGCCGACCATGGCGCCCAGGCGGCCCTCGTGGCCGGCCTCGATGGGGATCTCCTCGTCGACCGCGTTGAAGGTGAGGATCGTGGCCCCGATCTTGATGTTGCTGCCCGGGGCCAGGTAGGCGCGCTCGACGCGCTGCCCGTCGAGGACCGTACCGTTGGTGCTCTCCACGTCGACCAGGAGGTAGCCCCGCTCGGTGAGCTGGATCTCGGCGTGGGTCCGGCTGACCGTCTGGTCGCGCAGCACCAGATCGGACTGCGGGTGAGAGCCGATCCGGATCCGCTCCCGCTCGCTGACCAGCTCCCGGCCCTGCTCCGGACCGGCGACCACCGTGAGCCGGACCCGCCTCACCCGCAGCATGGTGCGGGTCTCGACGATCATGGTCTGGGTGCGGGTGGCCTCGCGCTCGCCCGAGAACTCGAGGCTGTGCTCGTCGGAGCCGGGGTTGGTGACGATGTCGTCTTCGGTGTCGTAGCGGCGGACCATGCAGCCTGGGACTATACCCGCGTCCGCTGGTGAAGCCACCGGATCCTCGCCAGGTCCCGGAGCATCTGGGCGCTGTGGACGACCGGGTTCACCGAGCTGACCTCGTCGTTGACCCAGCGCACCGGCACCTCGGCGATGGAGAGGCCCGCCTTCCGGGCGAGGAAGAGGACCTCGACGTCGAAGGCGAAGCCGTCGATGAGCGAGGCGGCGAAGAGCCGCGCGGAGGCCTCCCGGCGAAAGAGCTTGAAGCCGCACTGGGAGTCGACCACCGGCAGGAAGGTCATCAGCCGCATGATCTTGTTGAAGGTCTTCCCCATGGCCATCCGGTAGAGGGGCTGGCGCTTCTCCACCCGGGCCCCGGAGATGGAGCGCGACCCGATGGCCAGGTCGGCGCCGGCCTCGATGGCGGCGGCGAGCTTCGGGAGCTCCTCGAGGTCGGTCGAGAGATCGGCGTCGCAGAAGAGCACCAGGGGGGCCTCGGCCGCCAGGACCCCGAGGCGCACGGCGTGGCCCTTGCCGCGGTTCGGGGGGCCGCCCAGGAGCTGGAAGCGCACGCCCTCCGGCAGCCCGGCGCCGGCGGCCCGGGCCACCCCGGCGGTGTCGTCCCGGGAGCCATCGTCCACCACGCAGAGGGTCGAGCCCGGCCGGTGATCGGCCAGGTAGCGGCCGGCCCGCTCCACCGTCCTGCCGATCAGGCGGGCCTCGTCGAAAGCCGGGATCACGACGTGGACCGGGGTAGAAGAGTTGATCATCGGGGTGGGCCCTTGTACCACGGTGGCAGACGGGGGGATCATCGAAGGACATGGATCTCGAGCGTCTAGCCTCAGCCTGGGAGCGCTTCCACCGGGAGGCCCGCGGCAGTGCGCGCGTGCTCATCGTGGACGACGAGCCCTCGGTCTGCATGACCCTCTCGGCGATCCTGGGCGCCGCCGGCCTGGAGTCGGACTCGGCCGGCAGCCTGGCCGACGCTCGCTCCCTCCTGGGGGCTCGCAGCTACGACCTGATGGTGATCGACAAGAACCTGCCGGACGGGTCGGGGGTGGTCCTCATCGAGGAGGTCTGCTCGGGCGCCGACTACGTGCCCTCCGTGATGATCACCGGCTTCCCCTCGGCCTCCACCGTGGTGGACGCGCTCACCGCCGGCGCGGCGGACTACATCGCCAAGCCCTTCGATCACCTCGACGTGGTCACGGGGAGGCTGATCTCGGTGATGGAGCGGCACATCTCCCGGCGCCTCTCCGATCAGATGGTCGCCGATCTCTCCCGGGAGCTCGCCGCCGGCGAGGCCGGACAGGAGGTCGTGACCTGGGTCGCCCGCCAGCTCTTCGGCTTCAAGAAGGACCTGGCCCGCCGCCCCTCGGTCCTCGTGGTGGAGGACAACCTCGCGGTCGCCTCGGTGATCGAGCAGACCCTGGAGGAGAGCCGCCTGCGCTGCGAGGTGGCCCACCACCTCGAAACGGCGCGCAGCTGGCTCGGGCGCCCCGACAGCCCGCTGGCCGCCCTGGTGAGCGTGGATCTGCCCGAGGCCCTGACCCTGGTGCGCACCCTCAAGGGGATCGATCCCCGGGTGGAGATCGTCGTCACCAGCGGTGGCTCGGACACCCGGATCGCGCTGGAGGCCGTCCGGGCCGGCGCCTCCGACTACGTGGTGCGCAGCCTGGAGAGCGTCGAGGTCCTGCGGACCCGGATGCAGCGGGCCGTGGGGCGCTCCCGGCGCCGCCACCTGCACCTGCACCTCTTCGGCACCCTCTACCGGGCCGCCCAGCAGGTGGGCGTCACCCTCTCCTCGGAGCTCTTCGCCGCGGCCAACGCCCGGGCGGGCAAGGCGAACTGGGTCGAGTCGGACGAGGGCTTCCCGATCGAGATCGAGGGCGAGGAGCACCTGCCCCCCGAGGAGATCGATCTCTCCGATCTCTTCGACGGCGAGGAGGAGCTCAGCACCCAGGTCGTCCGTGGCGCCCGGCCCGGCCTCTCGGTCACCGTGCGCCCGGCCGCCCCCGGGGACGAGACCCTGCCCCTGGTGGAGGTCGAGGACCTCGGTGACGACCGGCGCCGGGCGGAGCGGCTCGCGGCGAACCTCGAGGTGCGCTTCCAGGTGGGCGGCGGCGCGGACATCGTCTACGGCCACCTCAAGGACGTCTCCACCGGGGGGCTCTTCCTGCCCATGCGGGAGCCCCTCGCCATCGGCTCCCGCCTCTCCATCGAGATCCGCCCCGGCTGGAACGTCGAGCCCATCCAGGTGGTCGGGGAGGTGGTCCGTCAGGTCCACGCCGCCGGCGACGCCGGAGCCCAGTCTGGCGTCGGGGTGCGGCTGATCGCCGGCCAGACCGAGCTGCAGCGGGTGATCGAGGGGCTGGCCGCGCGCCGCCCGGCCGGAGGACGTGGGTGAGCGTCGGCTCGCGCCTCTTCCGCGCCCTGCGAGCCAACGTGGGCCACGCCGTCCGGCGCCTCGGCCGCGACCGGCTCGAGGCGGATCCGGAGCTCGAGCTCCCGGAGCTCGACGCGGAGGGCCCCTCCGCCGAGGAGCGGGCGCACTACCAGCGGCAGCGCCAGAGGGCCGCCGCGGCCCGTAGCCGCCGGGACGAGCTGGAGAAGGCCTACCGGGCCCTCGAGCTGGACTGGGGAGCGGACGCCGCGGCGATCAAGCAGGCCCACCGCCGGCTGCTGCGGCAGTTCCACCCCGATCGCTTCGCCAACGATCCCGAGCGCCTCGAGGACGCCACCCGGCTCTCCCAGGAGCTGACGATCGCGCGGGACACCCTCCTCGATGCGATCGAGAAGGGTGTGATCAGCCCGAGCTGACTACCAGCGGGCGCCGAGGGAGAGGGCGAGGCCCTTCTCGGTCGGGACCGCGCCGAGGACGAAGGCGCCCTCGGCGTTGGCCGGCACGCCGTTGAGGTAGGCGTCGAGCAGGTTGTAGGCCCAGAGGCCGCCCGCGATGATCAGGAAGGTGTTGCGGGTGCGGTAGTTCTGGGCGGCCGAGGTGCGCAGGTTCTCGGCGATCTCCGAGAGGGTGAGGCCCGAGCTGTCGTTGGCGAACTTCGTCTCGAACTGGTCGCGGGGCAGGTGGTAGTCGCTCTCGTCCTGCATGCCGAGCAGGTGGAAGGTGGTGGCCACGCCGAAGAGGGCGAGCTCCGCGCCGAGGAAGACCGAGCCCTTCACCGGCTCGCGGTTGTAGAACTGGCCCCAGCCGGGGATCAGGATCGAGCGGAAGGCCGCGCCCGAGCGGGAGCGCAGCACCACGGCGTCCGCGGAGAGGGCGATCAGGCTCGCCGAGGGCAGCGAGCGGTTGTCCGAGGCGACGACCTTGCCGTTCTCGGCGCTGACCACCTTCGCGTCGACCCGGAAGTGGTCGCCCACCTCACCCACGGTGCCGAGCACGAGGTAGTCGACGCCGAGGATCTTGCCCATCTCGGCCGCGGTGTTCTCGTCGATGAGGCCGCTCTGGCCGCGGGCCTGCTCGTCCACGACCTTGCCGATCTGCTGCCGCTCGACCAGGAGGACGCCGTGGTCCCGGCGCAGGATGGTCGAGATCTCGGAGGCGACGACCGCGCCGAGCTCCTTGGACTTGGTGCTCTTGCCCTTCTCCTCGAAGGGGATCACGCCGGCCCGCAGGTAGCGCAGATCCACGTCGGGCAGGGCCTTGCGCAGCTGGATCACCAGGCCGTCGGTGAGGCGCCGCAGGGCGACCTCCACCCGCTCGTCACTCGCGCCGCCGGTGTAGGCCTTGGTGGAGGGCTGCTTCTTGCTGGCGAAGAGCGAGAGGGGGAGCTTCTGGTCGGTGGCGCCGACCACCTGGGCGGTGGAGGGATCGAGGGCCTTCACGTCCAGCACCAGGGTCTCGCCCAGCGCGCCGAGCTGGGTCACCAGGATGGTCTTCGCGCCGAGGGACTGCTGGATCTTCTCGAGCTTGTCCGAGTCACCGCCGAGGGTCTCGGACATCGCCGCCTCACCCAGGAGGTCCTTGATCGTCGACTCGTCCCTCACCTCGAAGTCCGCCTTGCGCAGGGCGTCGACCAGCGCCGCGCCGAAGGAGGCGCCGAGATCGAAGGGCTTCGCGTCTCCCATCGAGACCACCGGCGCCACGGCGATCACGCCGCCGCGCTTCTTGAGGCCGGCCCGGAGGGACTCGACCGCGAGCTCGGCCTTGGCGGAGATGGCCGCCGAGCCGTCGTCGGCGCGGGCGGAGGTGGCGGGCAGGAGGGCGGCGAGGCCCAGGGCCAGAAGAGCGAAGGTGAGGCGCTTCACGAAATGATCCTCTCTAGACACCGCTGAACCCCCTTCCATGCCCTCGGCGTTCGCGAGGGCCCCCGCGGGGCCAGCATGGGTCCCCACGTCGTAGCACCCCCGGCCCCTCCCGAACAAGGCAGGAGGTCACCCCCCGGACCCCCCCGAGGGGCCCCCGGGGGTTTGCCCTGGGTCGGGGGCGAAAACTACAATGACTTCGGGCATTTCTTTGCCCGGGAGGCAGCGATGAGGAAGCTCGGGGCGAGTCTCGCGATCGTGTTCTTCGCCGGCATGGGCTGCGTGACCGACGTGGGTGGTGAGCCGGCGCCGGTGGCGGTGGTGGGAGCGGACGGAAACGTCGCGCTGGAGACCGAGGTCACCCTCGACGGCAGCGGCAGCCACGTCCCCGGCAACCCCGGGGCCGTCCTCTCCTATGCGTGGAGCATCTCGGTGGAGCCGAGCCCGGGAGCGGGCACCCTCGGCACGCCGGCCGCGGCGACCACCTCCTTCCTCGCCAGCGCACCCGGCCACTACGTCGTCCGGCTGGTGGTGAGCCACGAGGGCCGCGACTCGAAGCCGGACTACGGCAACGTGCGAGTCTTCGAGCTCGCCCTGCCCCCGGCCGCCAACGCCGGCCCCGACCAGACCGTGGATCCGGGGGTGACGGTCACCCTCGACGGCACGGGCAGCGCGGACCCCAACGGCGGCGCCCTGACCTACGCCTGGACCCAGACCACCGGCGACCCCGTGACCCTCTCCGACCCGGCCGCGGCCCAGCCCACCTTCACCTCGCCGCAGCCCGCCGGGACCCTCTCCTTCTCCCTGGTCGTCACCGACAACACCGCCCTCGCCAGCCAGCCCGACACCGTGGTGGTCACCGTCTCCGACCTGCCGCCGGTCGCCGTGATCACCGCCCCCGCCACCGGGGACGAGGGCGCCGCCGTCGCCCTGGACGGCACGAGCTCCTACGATCCGAACGGCGATCCGGGCACGGCCTTCACCTACGCCTGGACCGTGCAGTCGAACCTCGGGATCACCCTCACCGATCCGGCCGTCGCCCGTCCGGCCTTCACGGTGCCCAGCTTCTGCGGCGCCGAGCAGGTCACCGTCGGCCTCACGGTCACCGTCGGCGGGCAGGCCTCGGCGCCGGTCAGCGCCGTCGTCGATCTGCAGGACATCGTGAACAACGCGCCGACAGCCAACGCCGGCGGCACCCAGACGGTGGGAGAGGGCGACACGGTCACCCTCGATGGCAGCGGCTCGGCCGACTGCAACGGCGACGCCCTGACCTACGCCTGGACCCAGACCTCGGGGCCGGCGGTCACGCTCTCCGACACCACCGCGGCGCAGCCCACCTTCACCGCGCCGACGGTCCTCGCCGACACCTTCCTCGGCTTCCTGATCACGGTCACCGACCCCGCCGGCCTCACCGACACCGCCGCGGTCACCGTGAGCGTGCGGAACAGCGTGAACGAGCCGCCGATCGCGAACGCCGGTCCGCCCCAGTCGGTGCAGGTGGTGGCCACCGTCACCCTCGACGGCTCCGGCTCCAGCGACCCCAACGGGGATGCGCTCACCTACGCCTGGACCCAGCTCGCCGGCACCGGCGTGACCCTCTCCGACGCCACCGCCGTCCAGCCGACCTTCACCGCCCCGACCACCCCGGGCGACCTCGAGTTCCAGCTGGTGGTGAACGACGGCGCGGCGGACTCGGCGCCGGCGAGCGTGACCATCGTCGTCAACCCGGCGGGGCCGGACCTGACGGCCTCGACCATCACCACCGCCGATCCCTCGCTGGTGGCGGACGGCGCCGCGACCACCGGCGTGACGGTGAGCGTGGTGGACGGAGTGGGCAACGCGCTCATCGGCCAGGCCGTGGTGATCGGCACCACCGCCGGCACGCTCCTCGGCTCGGTCGTCGATCAGGGCGACGGCACCTACACCCAGGTCCTCCGGGCGCCGACCACCACCGGCCAGGCCCTCCTCGACTTCACCATCGGGGGGCAGGCGGCCAGCGACACCGCCACCGTCGACTTCGTGCCCGGGACGCCCTCCGGCACCATCGACCTCTTCCCGGCGCCCTCCGCCATCCCCGCCGACGGCAGCAGCACCTCCACCATCACCAGCGGGACCATCACCGACGACAACGGCAACGCCGTGGCCGACGGCACCCTGGTTACGGTGAGCACCGATCTGGGCACCATCACCACCGTCGACGCCGACGCCGGCTTGCCGGGGATCCAGGTGGCCACCAGCGGCGGGGTCATCGTCTTCGTGCTCCGGTCCCAGGTGGGCGTGGGCACCGCCAACCTCCAGGCGAACTCCGTCACCGGCACCGCCTCGGGGAGCGCGACCGTGCCCTTCCAGACCGGCCTGCCCGAGGGCACCATCGCGGTGGTGGTGGCCAGCCCGATCCGGGTCGCCGACGGCAGCTCCACCACCCAGGTCACCGGCGGCCCGGTGACCGACGCCTCCGGCAACACGGTGCCCGACGGCACCCTGATCACCGTGACGATCGACGGGGTCGGCGCTCCGGGGACCCTCCTCGACGCCGACGAGGATCCGGGCACGCCCGGCCTCCAGGTGAGCACCACCGGCGGGACCTTCGTGATCACCGTCCAGTCCGGCACCCAGGCGGGCACCCTCACCGTGAACGTGGCCAGCGCGCAGGGGAGCGCCACCGGCAGCGCCGACGTCACCCTGATCCCCGGCCCGGCCGCCGGGACCATCACCCTGACGGCCTCGCCCGATCCCATCGCCGTGAGCGGCACGACCTCTCCGCTGCCCACCACCACCACCGTGACCAGCGGGGTGATCACCGACCTCAACGGTAACCCGGTTCCCGACGGCACCCTGGTGACCGTCACCGCCGATCTCGGGAGCACCATCAGCACCCTCGACGCGGACCTGGGCCAGGCCGGGATCCAGGTCGCCACTGTGGGCGGAGTCATCGCCTTCGACATCGACTCCGGCACCCTGGCCGGCACCCTCACCGCCGGCGCCTCGGTGGACGGCGCCACCGGCAGCACCACCCTCACCGTCGCCCCCGGCCCGGCGACGAGCATCGTCTACGTGAGCGGGAGCGGGCAGAGCGGGACCGTGGGGTCGGCGCTCACCGGTCAGCTGGTCGTCCGCACCGAGGACGCGAACCTCAACCCGGTCCCGGGAGAGAGCGTCGCCTTCGCCGCCACCGCGGGCGGGGGCGGGGTCTCGTCCCCCACCGTCACCACCGACGCCGCCGGCGAGGCGAGCGTCACGGCGACCCTCGGCACCACCGCGGGGACGGACAACAACACCTACGAGGCCACCGCGGCCCTGAGCGGCTCGCCGATCACCTTCACCGCCTCGGCGGATCCCGACGTGGCGGTGAGCCTCGAGGTCACCGGGCACCCCTCGCCGAGCACGGCGGGCACCAGCCAGACGGTGACGATCACCGCCCGGGACCAGTACGGCAACGTGGCCACCGGCTACACCGGCACCGTCACCTTCACCTCCAGTGACGGCTCGGCGGTGCTGCCGGGGAACACCACCTTCACCGGCGGCGACGCCGGGGTGATCACCGCCAGCGTCGAGCTGCGCACCGCCGGCAGCCAGAGCGTGACGGCCACCGACACCGTCACCGGCAGCATCACCGGCAGCCAGACCGGCATCACCATCCAGGCGGCGGCGGCGGACGTGATCGTCTACGTCAGCGGCGACGGGCAGAGCGGGCAGATCTCCAGCGCCCTGGGGCAGCCCCTGGTCGTGCGGGTGGACGACGCCTTCGGCAACCCGGTCGCGGGAGAGACCGTGAGCTTCGCGGCGACCGCCGGCGGTGGTGGGGTCTCGCCGGCCAGCGCTTCCACCGACGCGGCGGGCCTGGCCCAGACCACGGCCACCGTGGGCAGCACGGTGGGCACCGACAACAACACCTTCGAGGCGACGGCGGCCCTGACCGGCTCGCCGATCACCTTCACCGCCTCGGTGACCTCCGGCCCCGCCGACCACCTCGTCTACGTCAGCGGCGACGCCCAGACCGGCACCGTGGGCGCGGCGCTCACCTCCGAGCTGGTGGTGCGGGTCGAGGACGCCGGCAACAACCCGGTGACCGGCTACACGGTCGCCTTCGCGGCCACCGCCGGCGGCGGTAGCGTCCTGCCCACCTCGATCGCCACCGACGCGGCGGGTGAGGCTCGGACCACCGCGACCCTCGGCACCCTCGCTGGCACCGACAACAACACCTACGAGGCGACGGCGGCCCTGACCGGCTCGCCGATCACCTTCACCGCCTCGGCGGATCCCGACGTGGCGGTGAGCCTCGAGGTCACCGGGCACCCCTCGCCGAGCACGGCGGGCACCAGCCAGACGGTGACGATCACCGCCCGGGACCAGTACGGCAACGTGGCCACCGGCTACACCGGCACCGTCACCTTCACCTCCAGTGACGGCTCGGCGGTGCTGCCGGGGAACACCACCTTCACCGGCGGCGACGCCGGGGTGATCACCGCCAGCGTCGAGCTGCGCACCGCCGGCAGCCAGAGCGTGACGGCCACCGACACCGTCACCGGCAGCATCACCGGCAGCCAGACCGGCATCACGGTCGATCCGGGCGCCGCGAACAAGCTGGCCATGGCCGTCGAGCCCAGCAACGTCGCCTCCGGCGCCAGCATCTCGCCGGCCATCGAGGTCGAGGTCCAGGATCAGTTCGGCAACCGGGTCACGACCGGCAGCCACGACGTCACCATCGCCTTCGCCAACGACGCCTCCGGGGGGAGCGCGAACCTCACGGCCAGCAGCCCGGTCGCCACGGTCTCCGGCGTCGCGACCTTCAGCGGGGTCAGCGTCGACGTCGCGGCCTCGGGCTACACCCTGCAGTTCACCGCCCCGACCCTGACCGCCGTCGTCTCCGCGGCCTTCGACGTCGTGGCCGGGGCGCCCGCCTCCCTGGCCTTCGACGTCCAGCCCTCGAACACGAGCGCCAGCGGCACGATCACCCCGGCGGTGACCGTCCGGATCCTCGACGCCAACGGCAACCTCTGCGCGACCGCCACCCACTCGGTGACGATGGCCATCGACAACGATCCCAACGGCAGCTCCGTCCTCTCGGGCACCCTCTCGGTCTCCGCGGTGAGCGGCGTGGCCACCTTCGCGGACCTCTCCATCGACCTCTCGGGCACGGGCTTCACCCTCCTGGCCACCGCCACCGGGCTGGCCTCGGCCACCAGCGGCGCCTTCGACATCGGCGGCTGCACGCTGGCGGCCCTGGCCTCGGCCAGCGGGGTCGGGGCGGCCACGACCGCCTTCCCCTGGGACACCATCGTCCTCGACGGCACCGGCAGCACCGACTGCGGGGCCAGCGTCACCTACAGCTGGTCGGTGGCGGTGACGGCCACCGACGGCACCGCCGATCAGGTCGGCGGCTTCGCCCCCTGGGCCACCCTGCCCACCACCGGCGCCGGCGGCACCACGATCTACTACGTGCAGGAGCCGGGCTCCTACGTCTTCACCCTCACCATGGACGACGCGGGTACCCCCTACACTTCCGACGCCACCATCACCGTGGCGAGCTTCGCCCAGATCCCCTACGGGGGCGCGAACGAGGCCGCGGCGGACTCCCGGAGCCTCAAGTTCGATCCGGTCTCGGGGCGTCTCTTCATCGGTACCGAGGGGGGCGGAATGGTCTACGACCAGGTCGCGGGGACCATCCAGAACCTCCCCTGCATCCCCGGCAGCCAGGTGAGGACACTGGCCGTGAGCCCCGGGGGGGTGCCACACTTCGGGCACGCCAACGCGCGCACGATCGAGCGGGTCGACGACGTGGCGGCCTGCATCGCCGACACCGGCGGCGTCACCACCCTCGATCCGAACGGGGTGGCCGCCAGCAACCCGGCCCGGACCCGGGACATCTTGTTCCCGGACGGCAGCGAGGACTTCTTCTTCGCCACCGACAACGACATCTTCTTCTGGGACGACTCGGCCACGAGCTTCACCGAGTACGCCTACGCCACCAACGGCGACAACGCGGAGTACCGCGCCCTGGGGCGGGATCACGACGGCGACTACTGGTTCGCCTCCTGGGAGAACGCCAACTCCGACCGCACGGTGAAGACCGCCGATCCGAGCACCGAGACCGCGACCCTCGACCTCTTCACGAGCGCCAACGACAAGGCTCGCTGCATCGTGCGCGGGCTGCTGATCCCCAGCTTCGTCAACGAGATGTGGGTGGGGACCGACATCAACGGCATCGCCTACTATCCCGACGCCGCCACCGCCTCGAGCGGCGGGGCGACGGTCTTCGACCTGGCCAGCGGGGATCTGCTGAGCAACGAGGTCTGGGGCGGCGTGCTGGAGAACGGCACCGGGGACCTCTGGTTCGTCACCAACAACGGGATCGCCCGCTACAAGAGGGACGTCGGCGACTTCGCGACGGTGGCCATGGGTGGCTTCGGCCTCCCCGCGTTCGGGGGCGGGCGCGAGTTCCAGGGTGTGGCCATCGACGAAGGCACGGCCCGCGGCCGGATCCTCTTCTTCTCCCTGCGCTCGGACGGAATCTACGAGATCGTCGCCCCCTAGAGCGCCGTTGACAGCGGGGGAGGGGGGCGCTACTTGCCCCACCCCCGATGTCCGCCCCGACCTCCATCTTCGAGCGCATCGCGAGGCGCGCCGGAGCCCTCGCGCCCGGTGAGTCCCTCTCGGCCTCCGGCTTCGCCGGGGACGCCGAGGCCCTCGCCCTCGCCCGCCTCTCGGTGGAGCGGCCGGTGGTGGCGGTCTGCCCGGACGGCACCCAGGCCGACGCCCTCTACCGGGCCCTGCGGGCCTTCCTCCCCGGCGGGACGGCCGACGCGCCGCGGGTGCTGCGCCTGCCCGCCGACGAGATCCTCCCCTACGACGCCCTCTCGCCGGATCCCCAGGTGGCCCAGGCCCGCCTCGGCGCCCTCTTCCACCTGCGCTTCGAGACCGGGGCGCGGGTGCTGGTCCTCTCGGTGGCCTCCCTCTACGGGCGGGTGCTCGCCCCGGCCACCCTCGACCGTCACGCCCGGGCGATCGCCCTGAAGGACCTCATCGACCGGGACGAGCTGGCCCACGCCCTGCTCGAGGCGGGCTACCACAACGTCCCCCTGTGCGAGGACCCGGGGACCTACGCCCTGCGCGGCGGCATCCTCGATTGCTTCTCGCCCCTCTACCGCTGGCCCCTGCGCATCGAGTTCTTCGGGGACGAGATCGACTCCCTGCGCTTCTACGACCCCGCCACTCAGCGCACGGTCGAGACGGTGGCCGACGCCTTCCTGCCTCCGGCGCGGGAGGTCCTCTTCGACGCCCGCTCGATCCGCAACGCCACCCTGGCGGCGCGGGAGCTGGCCGACGAGATGGACCGCCCCTCCCGCCAGATCCGCGGCCTCCTCGACGAGATCGAGCGGGGCCAGGCCGGCTTCGGCATCGAGGCCCTCCTGCCGGGCTTCTACGACGAGGGCCTGGTCTCCCTGGGGGAGTACCTGCCCGAGGGCGCGGTGCTCGCGCTGGTGCGCGCCGACGCCTGCGAGGAGGCGGCCGCCTCCCTCGATGCGCACCTCGAGCAGGAGTACGCGGCGGCCCGCGATCGCAGCGAACTGGTCTACCCCCCGCAGGGCTACTTCATCGGGGGCGAGGAGCGCGAGGCCCTCCACGCCTCCCTGCCCACCCTGCGCCTGGGTGAGCTGATCCTCGCCGGCGACGCCCTGCATCAGGAGGTCGAGGAGGCGGCGGACGAGGACGAGGGCGTTTCGCCGGCGCGGGTCCCGGAGGGGGAGCGCCCCCTCAAGGCCAACCAGCAGCCCACCGCCCTCCTGCGCCAGGAGATCCTCGCCGGCCGCGATCCCGAGGGCGCGCTCGCCCCCCTGGTGAGCCGGCTGAAGCGCTGGCGGGACGCCGGCCACACCGTGATCCTGAGCGCCTCCAGCGCCGGCCGGGCCGATCGCCTCAAGCAGCTCCTCCTGGGCCGGGCCCTGATGGTGAAGACCCTGGCCTCCAGCGAGGAGGCGCCGGCCTTCGATCCGGCCCGCCCCCGGGCCTTCCACGACCCTTCCGTCCACGCCCACCTCCTGCGCGGAGAGCTGGAGGGGGGCTTCGTCGACGGCGAGGCCGGGCTGGTGGTCCTCAGCGACGCCGAGATCCTGGGCAAGCCGAAGGAGGGTCGGCACCAGAAGAAGGCCGGCGCCAAGCCCGAGGAGATCTTCGCCGAGCGCTTCCGGGACCTGGCCGAGGGCGACCTGGTCATCCACGTCGAGCACGGCATCGCCCGCTACGGCGGCCTGACCCGGCTCTCCCTGCGGGGGGTGGAGGGCGACTTCCTCGAGCTCCACTTCGCCGGCAAGGACAAGATCTACCTGCCGGTGCACCGCCTCGGCCTCGTCCAGAAGTACGTGGGGGGCAAGGAGGAGGCGACCCGCCTCGACAAGCTCGGCAGCCAGGCCTTCGCCGTCCGCAAGAAGAAGGTGAAGGAGGAGCTGCTGAAGATGGCGGCCGAGCTCCTCGAGATCTACGCCGCCCGCAAGGCCCACCCGGGCACGGCCTTCTCGCCCCCCGACACCGCCTTCCGTCACTTCGAGACCGGCTTCGCCTACGAGGAGACCAACGACCAGGCGCGGGCGATCCACGAGGTGATCGTGGACATGCAGCGCGATCAGCCCATGGACCGGCTGGTCTGCGGCGACGTGGGCTTCGGCAAGACCGAGGTCGCCATGCGGGCGGCGATGAAGGCGGTGATCGACGGCAAGCAGGTGGCGGTGCTGGTGCCCACCACCGTGCTGGCCGCCCAGCACGAGAGCAGCTTCAAGGAGCGCTTCGCCGGCTTCCCGGTCAGCGTGGAGGGGGTGAGCCGCTTCCGCCCGAAGGAGGAGATCCGGGACGTCCTCGCCCGGGCCAAGGAGGGGAAGGTCGACATCCTCATCGGCACCCACCGGCTGCTCTCCAAGGACGTGGGCTTCAAGGATCTCGGCCTCCTCGTCGTGGACGAGGAGCAGCGCTTCGGGGTGAAGCAGAAGGAGGCCCTGAAGAGGCTGCGCAAGCAGGTGGACGTCCTCACCCTCACCGCCACCCCCATCCCCCGCACCCTGAACATGTCCCTCTCGGGGATCCGGGACCTCTCGATCATCGCCACGCCCCCGATGGATCGGCGGGCGATCCGCACCTTCGTCACCCGCTTCGACGGGCCGACGATCAAGGAGGCCGTCGAGCGCGAGCTCGCCCGGGGCGGGCAGGTCTTCTTCGTCCACAACCGGGTGAAGTCCATCGGCGGCGTGTACCGCTACCTGCGGGAGCTGCTCCCGGACGTGAAGATCGAGGTCGCCCACGGTCAGATGACCGAGACCAAGCTCGAGACGGCGATGACCCGCTTCGTGAAGCGCGAGGCGGACCTGCTGCTCTGCACCGCGATCATCGAGTCGGGCCTCGACATCCCCTCGGTGAACACCATCCTCATCTCCCGCTCGGACATGTTCGGGCTGGCGCAGCTCTACCAGCTGCGCGGGCGGGTCGGCCGCAGCCGGGAGCGGGCCTACTGCTACCTCCTGGTCCCCGCCCGCCGGCCGATCACCCCCGACGCCCGCAAGCGCCTCACGGTCCTGCAGGAGCTCGGCGAGCTGGGGGCGGGCTTCCGCCTGGCCAGCCACGACCTCGAGATCCGGGGGGCGGGCAACCTCCTGGGCCACCACCAGTCCGGGCAGATCGAGGCGGTCGGCTTCGACCTCTACAGCCAGATGCTCGACGACGCCGTGAGGGAGCTGCGGGGGCAGCCGCCCCGGGAGCACTTCGAGCCGGAGGTCACCCTGCCGGTGCCGGCCTTCCTCCCCGACGACTACATCCCCGACATCCACCAGCGCCTGACCCTCTACAAGCGAGCGACCTCGCTGGAGGGCGAGGAGGAGATCGCTGCGTTCCGCGAGGAGCTGGTGGACCGCTACGGCCACCTCCCCGGGGAGGCCGAGAACCTGCTGGCCATCAGCCGGATCCGCCACCACCTGGCCCGCCTCCACCTGCGGAGCCTGGAGAGCGGCCCGGGGCGGCTCGTCATCACCCTGGGGGACGAGGCCCGGCTGGACCCCCTGCGGCTGGCCGCCCACATCGAGAAGGTCGACAAGGGGCACCGGGGGCGCCTGAGGCTCTCGCCGGAGCTGCGCCTCTCCCTGAAGCTGCCCGGGGTCCTGGAGGGGGAGGCCCTCTTCGAGGCCGCCGTGGCCTTCATCGAGGAAATCGATCGGGCCGCCGGAGGTTGAGGCCCTGCGACCGGCGCGGATCGGCCCTTCCTTGCCGCCCTGGCTCGGGGTGGTGTAAACCCCTGATTCCGTTTCGATAACCGGTAGGCCCGGAGGCCCAAGAGCCCGATGAAATCCACGATCCTCACCAGCTTCTTCGCCCTGATGCTCTCCCTCACCCTGACCGGCTGCCCGCCGAAGAAGGATGGCGGCAAGACCGACGGCAAGGGCGGCGAGTCCGGCGGTGTCACCCAGACCGAGAAGGCCGGCCCGGCGCTGGCGACCATCGGCGACACCAAGATCACCGTCGACGAGTTCAAGGAGCGCCTCATGCGCCAGAGCCCCTTCCTGCGGGCTCGCTACAACACCACCGAGCGCAAGAAGCAGTTCCTGGACAACATGGTGCGCTTCGAGCTGCTGGCCCGCGAGGCCGAGCGGCGGGGCCTGCAGCAGGACCCCGACGTTCAGGAGACCATGAAGAAGGTCATGGTGCAGAAGCTCATCCGCCAGCTCAACGAGGACGACCAGGCCGCGCTGCCCGACGCGGAGCTCAAGGCCTTCTACGACGCGCACCTCACCGACTACGTGAAGCCCGAGCGGGTGCGCCTGGCCCACATCCTGGTGCAGGCCGAGGACCCGGCGAAGAAGGGTGAGGCCAAGAAGAAGATCCAGGCCATCGGCAAGGAGCTGGCCAAGCGCAGCGCCGAGGCGACCGCCTTCCAGATGATCGCCCGGGAGAAGAGCGACGACGCCGGCACCCGCTCGGTGGGTGGTGACCTGGGCTACCACACCAAGGAGGAGCTGGCCGACATCTGGGGTGGGGCCCTGGCGGACGCCGCCTTCGCCATGGAGAAGGTGGGCGACGTGAGCACCGTCGTGGAGAGCGAGAAGGGCCTCCACCTCCTGAAGCTCACCGGCAAGCAGAAGGCCCTGGATCGCAGCTTCGACCAGGTGAAGATGCAGATCGAGGGGCGCGTACGCCGCGAGAAGCGCACCACCCTCTTCGACGACTTCGTCGACGGGCTGCGCACCAAGGAGGCGGTCAAGGTCGACGAGGCCCTCCTCGAGAGCATCGAGGTCAGCGCCTCGGGCGTCGACGGCGAGGCCGGCCCCGAAGGAATGGCGGGCCCCGGCGGCATGCCTGGCCCCGGGGGCGCCCCGGGCGGCCTGAACCCCCCGATGCCCATGGGCGAGGGCGACGAGCCGCCGCACGTCATCCCCTCCCAGCCCGCGGACCAGTAGGCTCGCCCGCTCGCGACGATGGTGGTCCTTCCCTCAGCGCGGTGGCTCCGGAGGAGCCTCTCCCCCGGCGCCACCGCTGCGCTCCTCTCGCTCGCGCTCCTCGCCGGGGGCTGCCCCGAGGGGAGCGAGGGCAAGGCCCCGGCCGATCCGGTGGTCGCCAGCGTGAGCGGCCAGGAGGTCCCGGCCTCCGAGCTCGCCCGGCTGATGGATCGCTTCCGGCAGGAGCACGGTGACCTGGCCTTCCGCTCCGACTCCGACCGGGTGCAGGTGCGCGACCAGCTCCTGAAGGATCGCATCCAGGAGCTGCTGCTCCTGCAGGCGGCCGAGGCCCGGAAGATCGAGATCTCCGAGGAGAAGATCGACCGCGCGATGATGCGGCTGCGGGCCGGCTACCCCGAGCGCTCCTTCGAGGAGCACCTGGCGGAGGAGGGGCTCCCCGAGAGCCAGGTCCGCCGGGACCTGCGGGACCGCCTCATGATCCGGGAGCTGCTGCGCACGGAGGTCAACGCGCGGGTCGCCGTCTCCGAGCAGGAGATCGAGACCTACTTCCAGGAGAACGAGAAGAAGCTCGAGCGCCCGGAGGAGGTGCGCGCCTCGCAGATCGTGGTGCGCACCGAGGAGGAGGCCCAGCGGATCCGCCGGGACCTGCAGCGCGGAGAGGACTTCGCCGAGCTGGCCCGCCAGCACAGCGTCGCCCCCGAGGCCGCCTCGGGCGGGGATCTGGGCTTCTTCGCCCGGGGCATCATGCCCAACCCCATCGACTCGAGCTGCTTCTCCCTGGGCACCGGCAAGGTCTCCGAGGTGGTCGAGAGCCCCTACGGCTACCACCTCTTCATGGTGCACGAGCGCCGCGGGGCCGAGGCCCGCAAGCTCGACGACGCGCTGCGAGAGAAGATCGAGCTCGAGCTGCGTCAGGAGAAGGAGGCCGCCGCTCAGCAGCGCTTCATCGAGGAGCTCCAGAAGGCGGCCAAGATCACCATCGACGACACGCGTCTGGCGGAGGTCCACTGATGACGACCTGGAATCAACGGCTGCTCTGCCTCGCTCTGGCGCTCGGCCTGGGGCTCCCTGCGGCCGCGAGCGCGGAGCAGGTCATCGACCGGGTGGTCGCGGTGGTGGGTAGGAAGGTCGTGACCCTCTCCGAGGTCGAGACCCGGGTGCAGCTCTCCCGTCAGCTCGGCACCATGGCGGGCAGCGACACGAAGGCGCAGCAGCGCCGCGCCCTCCAGGAGCTGATCGACGAGGCCCTGCTGGAGGCCGAGGTCGAGGGGATGCAGATCGAGGTCGCCGACGCCGAGGTGGAGGCCGCCATCACCGAGCTGCGCCGCCAGAACGGCCTGGACGAGGCCTCCTTCGCCCGGGCGATCGCCATGCAGGGCTACACCCTCGACGCCTACCGCAAGGAGGTCGCGGCCCAGCTGCGGCGCGCGCGCCTGATCAACTCCGAGGTGCGCTCCAAGGTCCAGATCAGCGACGCCGACATCGACGGCGTCCTCCGGCAGCGGGGCACGAAGGAGAGCTTCGAGATCCGGGCGCGCCACATCCTCCTGAAGGTCGACGAGGACGCCCCGGCGGCCGAGGCCAAGGCGGTCGAGGAGAAGCTCCTCGGGCTCCTCGCGAAGGTGCGGGCCGAGGAGGTCCCCTTCGACGAGCTCGCCCGGGCCGAGTCCCAGGACGGCACCGCCAAGGACGGCGGTGATCTGGGCTGGTTCGGCCGGGGCCTGATGGTCCCCCCCTTCGAGGAGGCCGCCTTCGGCGCGGAGCCGGGCACGATCGTCGGCCCGGTGCGCACCCGCTTCGGCTACCACCTCATCCAGGTGCTCGCGCGCCGGGAGAAGGCGGCGAAGAGCAAGGACGCCGAGCGCCAGGCCGCCCGGGCCGAGCTCTACGGCAAGGCCTTCGAGGCCGAGATGCAGCGCTACCTCGAGCACCTGCGTGAGGGCGCGGTGATCGAGATCAAGGTCGCCGAGCTGGCGACGCCGTGAGCCCGGAGCGCCCGCTCGTCGCCATCTCCCTGGGGGACCCCTGCGGCATCGGCTGCGAGGTCACCCTGCGGGCGCTGCTGCACCCCGAGGTGCAGGCCTCCCTGCGTCCCCTGGTCTTCGGGGACGCCTTCCTCTGGCGCCGGGCCGAGGAGGCCCTCGCTCGGCGCC
The DNA here is from genome assembly GCA_029210625.1 of Deltaproteobacteria bacterium. NCBI lineage: Bacteria > Pseudomonadati > Myxococcota > Myxococcia > Deltaproteobacteria bacterium. The sequence goes on from JARGFU010000016.1 coordinate 84,824, forward strand.
TCGATCCCGCCTCGCTCGGCGGTGCGCTGCGGGAGGTCACCTCCCTGGCGCCGGGAGACGCGCCCCTCGGCGGCGCGAGCCCGGCCTCGGATCGGGCCCAGAAGGCCTACCTCGAGGCCGCGACCGCGTCCGTGCTCGCCGGCGAGGCGCGCGCCCTGTGCACGGCGCCGATCACCAAGGCCGCCGCCGCCCGCGCCGGCTTCCACCACCCCGGACAGACCGAGTACCTGGCGGAGGCCGCCGGGGTCGAGCAGGTGACGATGATGCTCGCCGGGCCGCGCCTGAAGGTGGCGCTGGTCACCACCCACCTCGCCCTCGCCGAGGTCTCCGGCGCCCTCGAGGAGGCGACGGTGATCGCCACGGTGCGCCGCACCGCGGCGGCGCTGCGCGACTGGTTCGGCGTCGCCGAGCTGAAGATCGCGGTCTGCGGCCTGAACCCCCACGCCGGAGAGGGCGGGCGCTTCGGCCGGGAGGAGCTGGAGCTCCTCGGACCGGCGGTGGAGAAGATGAAGGCCGAGGGGCTGCCCGTGGAGGGGCCGAAGGCCGCCGACGCCGCGCTCGCGCAGGCGGCGATGGGTGCCTACAGTGCGGTCGTGGCGATGTACCACGACCAGGGGCTGACCGCGGCCAAGGCCGTGGATCAGGCCGAGAGCGTCAACCTCACCCTGGGGCTTCCCTTCGTCCGCAGCAGCCCCGATCATGGCTCGGCCCTCGACATCGCCGGGCGCTTCGCCGCCGATGAGGGCTCGATGGTCGCGGCCCTGCTCCAGGCCGCCCGGCTCTCCGCCTGAACAGGAGGTTCGACATGCCTCGTCTCCCGCTCCGCTCCGCTCGCCGAGGGTCGATCTCCCTGTTCGCCGCCGCGCTCCTCCTCGGGGGCGCCGCCTGCAAGGACGAGCCGGCCCCGAAGCCCGCCCCGGCGCCGACCCCCTCCGCGCCCGCGCCCGCGCCCGCCGCGAGGCCCGCGACGGGAGCCGAGCCCGCGCCGGTGGTGCCCGCCCTCTCCGGCCTCGACCTGGAGGCCTTCCTCGAGGATCACGTGCGCCGCTGGGCGCTGAAGGATCCGAAGAACCCCTGGGCCCTGGCCCACGCCCTCCCCATCACCGGCCCCGAGGTCGAGCTCGCCGACGGCCAGACCCTCCTCGAGGCCATCCTCGCCAACGCCAGCTGGCGCACCGAGAAGGGGCGCACCTTCCCGGCCTTCGTCGGCAAGGCCCCGGACGGCACCCCCCGCGAGCCCCACCGCAACCTCACCATCGCGGCCCTCTACCTCGCCGGCGTCGACCCCGAGACCGCCTTCACGATCGACGACGAGCCGGCCACGGTGGGCGAGATCTACCGCGGCGCCCTCTGGCTCTTCGAGGAGCCCAAGGACGGCCACTTCGGCCCCGACGCCTGGACCCTCTCGGCGATGGCCGTCGCCCCGGGCAAGCCCGAGAAGCTGATCAACCTGCGAGGGGTCACGGTGAAGGTCCGCGACCTGCCCGCGCGGGCGGCCGAGGACTTCGAGACCCAGAACGCCTTCCTCCACCAAGTGCGGGCCAGCGGCGAGCCGCTGGTGAAGCAGCGCCAGGGGGTCTTCTCCGAGCCCTGCGGGGGCTGGCACTACTACGAGGGCCTCGCCCGCTGGCTGCCCGACAAGCACGCTGGCAAGAAGGTGCGGCCGATCCTCCAGCGGATCACCGAGCTCTCGGCCTTCCGGATCCGGGCCGAGGCCGAGCTCTACGACCGGACCCACGAGCGGGCCCCGGCGCACCTCCAGCGTCTGCTCTGGATCCAGGAGCTGAAGTTCTTCGGGCACTACCTCGAGGCCATGAGCATCGGCCGGGACGGCGGCATCGCGGTGCGCCCCGAGGACGTCGACTTCGCCCGCCGCCGCCTGCATCAGGCGATCGAGAAGCTGCGGGAGCTGAAGGCCTTCGAGGAGATGGAGCAGGTGAACGCCGAGCGGCACCAGTCCTACCTCGACCTGATCGGCGACTCCTCGCACGCCCTCCAGGGCCTGCGCGCCTGGCGCTGACCGGGCCCCGCCTTCAGATCCCGGCGGGGGTCTCGCTCGCGCCCGGGGCCTCCTCCTCGCCCTCCGGGGCGCCGGCCGGCGGCTCGGGGGAGAGCAGGGGCGGGCGGCCCCGCTCGAGGGCCTCGGCGGAGAGGCTCGCCTTGTCCATCACCTGCCGGGCCACGAAGATCGGCGCCCGGGAGCTCACGGCCAGGGCGATGGCGTCGGAGGGCCGCACGTCGAGGCGGGTCGACCCTCGATCGGAGAGCAGGGTGAGGGTGGCCACGAAGGTGCCGTCGTGGACGGCGTCCACCCGCACCTCCCGCACCCGGGCGTCGAAGAGCTCCAGGAGCTGATCGATCAGGTCGTGGGTGAGGGGTCGCTCGAAGCGGCGCCGGTCCAGCCGCAGCTGGATCGACATGGCCTCGGTCTGCCCGATCCAGATCGGCAGCAGCCGGCGGGTGAGCGGCTCGACCAGGAAGAGGGCGTGCCCCTCCGGGCCCGGGATCACCCCGAGGATGTCCACCCGGAAGAAGCCCTCCGGGGTGGGGATGGCCCCCTCGTCGGCCTCCGCGCTGGCGGCCGTCGCCGGCTCCGTGGCGGCGGGGGCGCTGGAGGTGTGAGCGCAGCCCACCGGGAGGGTCACGAGCGCCAGGGAGAGGAGGAGGGACCTCACCACTTCACGTTAGCACGCAAAAGAAAGAGGCCGGCGCCAGGATTCATCGAATCCCGCGCCGGCCTCGAGAGAGACGTGAGGGCGCTGGCAGGGCCTTCGCGTCAGGCCTCGGCCGAGGGCAGCTCCTTCAGGTAGGCCTCGACCAGCTCCCGCTGGCGGGCCTCGTCCATCTGGCTCTTCAGGAGATGCCCGGCGGCGCCGATGGCGAGATCGACGGCCACCTTGCGGACCTCGGCGAGGGCCTGCTTCTTCTCCTCCTCGATCTGGGATCGAGCGGAGGCGATGAGCTTGTCGGCCTCTTCCCTGGCCTTGGCCAGCTGCTCCTCGCGCGCCTTGCCCACCTCCGCCTTGGTCTGGCGAACCACCTCGGCGGACTCCTTGCGGGCCGCCTCGAGGGCGGCCTGGTTGTCGGCCATCATCTTCTCGACCTCGGCCTGACCTTGCTCGGCCGCGTCGAGGGCGTCCCGGATGCGCTTCTCCCGGGCCTCGATGGTGGAGAGGATCGGACCCCAGGCCTTCCACCGCAGGATCGCGAGCAGCAGGCCGAAGGTGACCAGTGTCCAGATGATGAGGCCGGGCTCGACGTCGACCAGGCCACCAGCACCCAGCAGGATGGGCAGGGCGTTCATGGGTACAGCCTTCCTACTTCAGGGCGAGGAGGATGCAGATAACCTCGGCGAAGAGGGTCACGCCCTCGATGAGGGCCGCGGCGATGATCATCGAGGTCCGGACGTCGCCGGCGACGGAGGGCTGCCGGCCCGTGGCGTCCATGGCAGAGGCGGCGAGACGGCCGATGCCGTAACCACCACCGACGACCGCGAGACCGGCCCCGAGGCCAGCGGCGAGATAAGCGAGTGCGAGCTCCATGATGAGTTGCTCCTTCCCCTGTGGGGAGATCAGTGGTCGTGGGAAGCCAGGCCGATGAACAGCGCGGTCAGCATGGCGAAGATGTAGGCCTGCAGGAGAGCGACCAGGATCTCCAGCAGGTAGATGAACAGCGCGAAGGGGACCGACACCGGCACCCACACCAGGCTCTTCTGCACGAAGATGAGCCCGAGGAGGGAGAGGATGACCACGTGGCCCGCGGTCATGTTGGCGAAGAGCCGCACGGTGAGGGCGAAGGGCTTGGTGAAGAGGCCGACGAACTCGATGGGCCACATCAGGGGCCAGAGGGCCGCCGGCACGCCGGAGGGCACCAGGGCCTTCCAGTAGCCGAGGGTGCCGTGGGCCCGCATCCCGGCCAGGGTCGTCATGAAGAAGGCGATCAGCGCCAGGGCGCCGGTCACCGCCAGGTTGCTGGTGGCGGTGGACATGTAGGGGATGAGCCCCACGAAGTTCATGACCAGGATGAAGAGGAAGAGGGTGAGGAGGAAGGGCACGTAGCGCGGCCCGTCCTTCTTGCCGATGTTCGCGATCGCGATCTCGTCGCGCACGAAGATCACCAGCACCTCGAGGAGGTTGCCGAAGCCCCTCGGCACGCCGCGCTCGTCGTACTTCCTCGGGGCGATGACGCCGTAGAGCACGAAGAGGATGAACGCCGAGAGCCAGAGGAAGAGGACCAGCTTCGACGGGGTCATGTCGATGGTGGTCTCGCCGAGCTGGAAGCTCCAGGTGCCGAAGGTCTCGCGCAGGTCGATCTTGTGGCCGAGGTGCCCGTTCGGCGCCGGCACCTCCACGTCGTAGCCGTTGGTGATGTGGTGCATCATCACGTCGGCGTAGGGCGTCTCCTCGCCGGCCGCGCCGTGACCCTCGCCGGGGGCGTCACCGTGGGTGTCACCGGACGCGAAGGCCGGGGCGCCCAGCAGCAGGGCGGCGAGAGCGACGGAGGTCGTCAGCAGGCGCGCGAGCTTCATTTCAGTTCCCCTCGGCGGGCTGGATGGACCGGGTGCGCAGGGCGAGCCGGACCTCCAGGGCCTGGGCGATGACGTAGAGAGCGAAGAAGGAGATGACGATCCAGGCCGGCGCGACGCCGAGGACCTTGACCCCGAGGATCAGGCCGGCGCCCAGGACGATGGCGCGCCCCAGGAAGGTGCCGACGATGGCGCCCATCACGGCGTTCTGGGCAGCGGTGGGGTTGAGCCCCGGCGCCCGGGCGATCGCCTCGGAGACCTTGAGCAGCCCGTAGAGCCCGCCCGAGAGGCCGAGGAAGGTGCCCAGGCCCACGGCGGTCCACTCGCCGGAGAGCCCGCCGAGGAGGGCGAGGACCAGGGCAGAGGCGGCGGTCAGCACGATGGTGTCGTTGCGGCTCATCTACAGTCGTTTCACGGTTCGGAAGAGCTCCACCATGCCGCTCGTGATGCCCAGCAGCGCGCCGGTGATCGTGAGCCAGGGGGTGGTGCCCCACTTTTTGTCCAGCCAGTAGCCGCCCAGGGTGAAGATCGTGAGGGCCCCTGCCATCGTCCAGCCCAGGTGGAGGAAGGGGCCCACCGAGCGGTAGGCCTTGGCGAGCTCGGAGAGACCCTCTTCAGGGTCCGCCGGCTCACCCTTCTCCCCTCTGGGATCATCGGGGGCAGAAGGCATCAAAAACTCTAGTTATAACGAGCGCTTAGGTACTGCTTCCGCGTCGGCGGGCCGCATACGTAGCATGGGGCCGCGCAAACGGTCAAGCGAGGGGGAATCGGGCCCCGGAGGGCCCGGATCCGGCCTTTTCGGGCCCCTCTAGGCGAGGGTCTTCATGACCTCCCGGGCGGCCGCGATCGTCGCGTCGATCGTCGCGTCGTCGTGGGCCAGGGAGACGAAGCCGGCCTCGAACTGGGAGGGGGCCACGTAGACGCCCTTCTCGAGCATGGCGGCGTGCCACTTGCCGAAGCGCCCGGTGTCGCTCTTGCGGGCATCGTCGCCGTTCAGGACGGGGCCCTCCTGGAAGTAGAAGCCGAACATGGCCCCCACCCGGGCGGTGCAGATGGGGATGCCGGCCTCGGCGGCGGCGGCCTCGAGGCCGTCCACGAGGCGGTCGCAGGTCTTGCCGAGCCGCTCGAAGACCCCCGGCTCGGCCAGCTTCTTCAGGGTGGCGATGCCCGCAGCCATGGCCAGCGGATTCCCGGAGAGGGTGCCGGCCTGGTAGATGGGGCCGGCCGGGGCCATCTGGTCCATCAGGTCGGCCCGGCCGCCGTAGGCGCCCACCGGCAGGCCGCCGCCGATGACCTTGCCGAAGCAGGTGAGGTCGGGGCGGATGTCGAAGCGGGCCTGGGCGCCGCCGAGGGCGACCCGGAAGCCCGTCATGACCTCGTCGAAGATGAGGATCGCGCCGTGGGCGTCGCAGAGCTCGCGCAGGCCCTCGAGGAAGCCCTCCACCGGCGGGATGCAGCCCATGTTGCCCACGACCGGCTCGAGGATCACGCAGGCGATCTCCTTCCCCTTCTGCTCGAAGAGGGCCTTCGCGGCCGCGAGGTCGTTGTAGGGGAGGGTGAGGGTGTGCTTCGCGAAGTCGGCGGGCACGCCGGGGGAGTCGGGGAGGCCGAGGGTCTCGACCCCCGAGCCGGCCTTCACCAGCAGGCTGTCCGCGTGGCCGTGGTAGCAGCCGTCGAACTTCACGATGTCGTCCCGGCCGGTGGCGCCCCGGGCCAGACGCAGGGCGCTCATGGTGGCCTCGGTGCCGCTGTTCACGAAGCGCACCTTCTCGAGGGAGGGCATCAGCTCGATGACCAGCTCGGCCAGCTCGTTCTCCCGCACGCTGGGCGCGCCGAAGCTCGTCCCCTGCTGCGCCGCGGCGGTGATGGCCGCGATGACGTCGGGGTCGGCGTGGCCGAGGATGGCCGGGCCCCAGGTGCCGACGTAGTCGATGTAGCTGTTGCCGTCGACGTCGGTCATCCGGGCGCCGGAGGCGCTGGCGATGACCAGGGGGTTGCCGCCGACGGCCTTGAAGGCGCGCACCGGCGAGTTGACCCCGCCGGGCATCAGCTGGCGGGCGCGGTCCATGATCTCCTGGCTGCGGCTGTGATCGAGCAAGGTGGTCTCCTAGTGGCCGGGGCGTTGATAGGACTCCTCGTCGGGGACGAGGGCCTTCTTGCGGGTCTTGAGGCGGGCGATCTTCACCTGCACCGCCCGGGGGTCGGGGTGGGTCTCGAGGGCCCGGATGTAGGCGGCGATGGCCTCGTCGGTCTTGCCCTGGCGGGCGAGGCAGTTGCCCTCCTCGACCCAGGCGCGGGGGACGAGGATGGAGGAGGCGTGCTCCTCGTGGAGGCGGGAGTAGGCCTTCAGGGCCTCGTCCAGCTTCTCCTCGGCCTGGAAGGCGCCGCCGATGAGGAAGAGGGCGTCGTCCACGTACTCCGAGTCCTCGTGCTTCTCGAGGAGGACCTGGGCCTCGGTGCGGGCCTGGGTCCAGTTGCCCTGGGCGTAGTAGCCCAGCGCCACCTCGTGCTGCCAGCGAGGGGCCTCCGGGGAGTCGGTGTCGGTGGCGATCAGCGCCTGGTAGAGGCCGACCGAGGCCGGCCGGTCGTCGAGGTCCTCGACGTGGATCCGGGCCATCCGCTCCCGGGCCCGCAGGGCCTCGGGGGAGGTCGGGTAGTCCTCGACCAGGGTCTGGTAGTAGCGCAGGGCCACCCGGGGCTGGTGGAGGTAGAGGTGGGTGAGCCGGCCGGCGGTCCAGAGAGCCTCGATGCGCAGGGGCCGGGCCTCGGCGCTGTTGTCTCCGCGGAGCGACTCGAGGGCCTTCTCGACCTGCGACATGGCGGCCTCGTGCCTCCCCTTGAAGGAGAGGTCGTCCGCCCGATCGAGGCACTGCCTCGCCTCGGGCTCACAGGAGGCCCCGCCGACAGCGAGCACGAGGAGGAGGGTCAGGCTGACGAGCCCGGCGCGCTTCACGCGCCCTCCTCCTCGCCGCCCTCGTCGCCCTCGTCGTCCATCTCGGTCTCCACCACCGGGGCCACGCCGGTGACCTTCTCCTCCCGGGAGCCCAGGGAGATCAGCCGCACCCCCTGGGTGTTGCGGCCGATGATCGAGATGTCGGCGGTGGCCATGCGGATCAGCATGCCGGTGTTGGTGATGAGGATGATCTCGGCGTCCTCCTTCACCTGCACGGCGCCCACCACCGGGCCGTTCCGGTCGGTGGTCTTGATGGTGATGATGCCCTTCCCGCCCCGGGACTGCGTCCGGTACTCGTCCAGGGCGGTGCGCTTGCCGTAGCCGTTCTCGGTGATCGAGAGGATGGGGTCGTCCGAGCGCAGCACCTCGGCGCTGACCACCTGGTCTCCCGTGCCCAGGGCGATGGCGCGGACCCCGCGGGCGGTGCGGCCCATGGGGCGCACCTGATCCTCGGAGAAGCGGATGGAGAGCCCCCCGGCGGTGGTCACCAGCATCTCGCTCTTGCCGTCGGAGATCTGGGCGGTGATGAGGTCGTCGCCCTCGTCGATCGTCAGGGCGATGATGCCGCCCTGCCGCTGGTTGGCGAAGGCCGAGAGCGCCGTCTTCTTCACGTAGCCGCCGTGGGTGAACATGGCGATGAAGTGCTCGTCGTCGAAGCTCTCGATGGGCAGCACGGTGCGCAGCCGCTCGTCGCCGCGCATGGAGATGAGGTTCACCACCGGCTTGCCCCGGGCGGCCCGGCTGGCCGCGGGGATCTCGTGGACCTTCAGCCAGTGGCAGCGGCCGTGGGAGGTGAAGAGCAAGAGCTGGGTGTGGGTCGAGGCGACGATCAGCTGCTCGACGAAGTCCTCTTGCTTCACCGAGGCGCCGGTCTTGCCGCGCCCGCCCCGCTTCTGGGAGCGGTACTCGTCCAGCGGGATGCGCTTGATGTAGCCGGCGTGGCTGACGGTGACGACCATGTCCTCGTCGGCGATCAGGTCCTCGATGGCGATCTCGCCCACGTCGGCCTTGATCTGGGTGCGGCGCTCGTCGCCGTACTGCTCGCGGACCACCTTCAGCTCGCCGATGATCTCGTTGAGGAGGAGGCGGTCGTGGGCCAGGATCTCCTTGAGGCGGACGATCTCGTCGCGCAGGGTGAGCATCTCCGCCTCGAGCTTCTCGCGCTCGAGGCCGGTGAGGCGGGAGAGGCGCATCTCGAGGATGGCCTGGGCCTGGATGGCGTCGAGCTGGAAGATGCCGCTCGCGATGGCGGCGTCGATCTGGGCGTCGTGGGCGTCGACCAGCTGGGCGAAGCGGGGCTCGAAGCCCTTGAACTTCTCGGCGACCAGGAGGGCCTTGGCCTCGTCGGGGTCCCTCGACCCGCGGATGATCTCCACGACGCGGTCGATGTGGTCGGTGGCGACCACCAGGCCGGCCAGGACGTGGAAGCGGGCCTCGGCCTTCTCCAGCTCGAAGCGGCAGCGCCGGGTGACCACCTCGCGGCGGTGGTCGATGAAGCGCGCGATGCACTCCTTGAGGGTGAGCACCTTCGGCTGGCCCTGATCGATGGCCAGCATGGTGATGCCGAAGGTGGTCTGGAGCTGGGTCTGCTTGAAGAGGTTGTTGCGGACCACGTCGGCCATCGCGTCGCGCTTGAGCTCGATGACGATGCGCATGCCGTCGCGATCGGACTCGTCGCGAAGATCGGAGATGCCGGTGAGCTTCTTGTCGCGGACCAGCTCGGCGATCTTCTCGATGAGCTTGGCCTTGTTGACGTAGTAGGGGATCTCGGTGACCACGATCCGCTCGCGGTCCTCCTTCTTGCCGTAGATCTCCACCTCGGTCTTGGCGCGCACCTTTACGCTGCCCCGGCCGGTCTCGTAGGCCTGCCGGGCGCCGGAGACGCCCAGGAGGATGCCGCCGGTGGGGAAGTCCGGGCCCTTCACGAAGCGCATCAGGTCGGTCACCGACGCGTCCGGGTGATCGATGAGGTGCATCGTGGCGTCGATCACCTCCCGCATGTTGTGGGGCGGGATGTTCGTCGCCATGCCGACCGCGATGCCCGACGCGCCGTTCACCAGCAGGTTCGGGAAGCGGGCCGGGAGGATCAGCGGCTCCTCGAGGGTCTCGTCGTAGTTCGGGCCGAAGTCGACGGTCTTCTTGTCGATGTCGGCGAGCAGGTCGCTCGCCAGCCGCTCCATGCGCACCTCGGTGTACCGCATGGCCGCCGCGCGATCACCGTCGATCGAGCCGAAGTTGCCCTGCCCGTCGACCAGCGGGTAGCGCAGGGAGAAGTCCTGGGCGAGGCGCACCAGGGTGTCGTAGACCGCCTGGTCGCCGTGGGGGTGATACTTGCCGATGACGTCGCCGACGATGCGCGCCGACTTCTTGTAGGCCCGGCCGGCGGTGTTGCCGAGGTCCTGCATGGCGAAGAGGACCCGGCGGTGCACGGGCTTGAGGCCGTCGCGCACGTCCGGCAGGGCGCGGCCGATGATCACGGACATGGAGTAGTCGAGATACGACCGCCGCATCTCGTCTTCGATGTTCACCGGGCGGGTGCTCGAGCCCTCGGTCATCTTGGTGCTTCTCCTTCGGTGGGCCCATCGGCGGGCCGGCCCCGTGCTCGCCGCTGGCGGCGGATCCACGGGGCGCGGGCACCCCGGATCGGGGTGCCTCGAGAGGACGCGGAATAATGCCCCGCCGGGGGCCTCCGGTCAACGCCTATGTGACCAATATTCAAGGGCTTTTTGCCGATTTCGGCCCTCTCCAACCCCCCGGAATCGGGGGGGCTTCCCCGGGCCTCGAAAAACTGTGGGGGATCGCGGAGAAGGTGGCGTGGATCGCGGCCTTGGCCGGCTCAGGCAAACGTGATTTCAGGTACTTGCGGGTGGCACGGGGCCTGCTTTGATCCGGCTTCGAATCCATCCTCGCGCCCCGCAAGAGCGCCCAAGGGAGACCGCCATGAAGATCGCCAAGCTGACCCTCGCCGCCGCCGCCGCGACCCTCCTCCTCGCCCCCGGCTGCAAGAACCTGGATCCGCCCTACGCCCTCGAGTCCGCGGACACCTGCGAGAAGCTGGAGAAGGAGATCAAGCTCCAGGCCCAGACCCAGATCCGCCTCAACTACGGCTGGATCAGCGGGCTGAACTTCATCAGCTGGGGGAAGGGCGGCGGGGGCTTCCTCGGCGGGATGGCCGAGGCCGACATGGCGGCCGGCGCCGCCCCCCGCAGCAGCAACAGCTCCTCCACCCCCCGCCTGCACTCGGACACCAACGTGCAGGTCGAGGGCGTGGACGAGGCCGACCTGGTCGAGACCGACGGCACCTACCTCTACGCCCTGGCCGGTGACCACCTGATCATCACCGAGGCGTGGCCGGCCGCCAGCGCCCACGAGGTCGGCCGCCTGAAGATCGAGGGCCAGGTGCAGGGCATCTACCTGCGCGAGGACGAGGACCGGGTGGCGGTGCTCTCCCAGCTCTGGAGCGCCCCGCAGCCCATCGCCGGCGGCAGCGCGCAGCTCTCCGGCGCCACCAACTCCGACATCACCAAGGTGACCCTGGTGAGCGTCGCCAACAAGGCCGCCCCGGTGGTCGAGCGCGAGACCTACCTCGAGGGCTTCCTCCACGACTCCCGGGTGGTGGGCGATCGCCTCTTCGTCGTCTCCTACGTCGATCTCTACTTCGACGACCTGATGTGGGCCGACTCCCAGGCCGAGGCCATGCGCCTCTCCAAGAACAGCACCCTGGACCAGTGGATGCCCAAGCGGGCGGACAACGTCCTGCGGGGCGGCAGCTGGAGCTCCGAGGAGACCGACATCTGCAACTGCGCCGACGTGAACGTCTCCATCCGCCAGAGCGGCACCCACATGATGACCATCTCCTCCTTCGACGTGACCGACCCGACCTCCACGGTCGACGCCACCTCGGTCCTCGGCTCGGTGGAGCAGGTCTACGCCAACGGCCGCAGCCTCTACATCTTCTCCGAGGAGCACGCGGACGGCCCCTGGCGCTCCTTCGACGGGCTGCGCGAGACCATCATCCACCGCTTCGACATCCCCGAGAACGGCACCAAGCCGACCTACGACGTCTCGGGCAAGGTGCCCGGCACCCTCACCAACCAGGGGGCCGCCGCCGCCCAGTTCTCCTCCGACGAGTTCGACGGCAAGCTGCGCATCGTCACCAACCAGATGGACGACGACTGGAACACCTCGGTCGGCCTCTACGTCCTCGAGCCCGGCACCAACCAGCTGCGGATGGTCGGCATGGTCCCCGAGCTGGTGGAGAACGAGGAGGTCTACGCCGTGCGCTTCATCGGCGAGAAGGCCTACGTGGTGACCTTCCGCCAGATCGATCCCCTCTTCATCGTCGACCTCACCGACCCGCGCCGTCCCGAGGTGAAGGGTGAGCTGGAGATCCCCGGCTTCTCGAACTACCTCCACCCCATCGACGCGGACCACCTGCTGGGCATCGGCCTCGATGGCAGCGTCCAGGTCTCCCTCTTCGACGTCAGCGACGACATGAACCCCGTGCGCGACTCCCAGCTGGTCCTCCCGAACACCGGCTGGTCCGAGGCCCAGAACGATCACCACGCCTTCAACTTCTTCGCGCCCCACGACGCCCTCTTCGTGCCGGTCTCCGACTGGGGCAGCAACGGCTCGAAGGTCAGCGTGATCCACGCCAAGGTGGACGAGCCCCTGGCCGAGCTCGGCCGGGTGAGCAACGCCACCCTGCGGACCGCCGCCGGCTTCGCCTCCAGCCAGTACGACTGGTGCGTCGACCAGCGCCGCTCGGTGGTCATCGAGAACGCCCTCTACGCCGTGAGCGGCGCGGGCATCACGGTCACCGAGGTGCGCAACCCCACCGCCGAGCTGGCCACCGTGCCCTTCGCCGGCATCGATCCCTGCGCCGACACCATCTACTATGGCGGCGGCTGGGACGAGGGCTGGTAGGCCCGGACCTGACGCTCCGGGGTGGGGGAGCTATCTGTGCGAGGGGCGATTGGCCCCTCCACCTCGAGCCCCCGCACCCCGAAGATGGCCTACTGCTCCCGCTCCCCTCGCAGGCCGCCCGGCATTCCGTCCGGGTGTCTCCTCCTCCTGTTCGCGCTCTGGCCCGGGCTCTCCCGGGCCGAGGCGCCCGCGGACGAGCCCTCGCCGGCCGCCGCGGAGGAGACGGCCCTGGCCTCGCCCGGGCTGGTCTACTGGCTGACCGCCCGGCAGGGCTACCGCCTGCGGGACGCGCGCCCCGGCGATGAGGCCGCGGCCGATCCCCTGGCGCCCGTCGCGCCGGCGACCGATCAGGACCTGCACCTCGCCCTCGACGCCGGCCTCCTGAACGGCGCGGGGACCCTCGGCGCCGACCTGGCCCTGGGGGCCTGGCTGGACGCCGACGGGATCGCCGGCGATCCGGCGCCCCTGGCCTTCGCCTCGGTGCGGGACGGGGCAGCGGGCCGGGCGGCCAGCCTCTACCTCGCCTCGGTCTTCTACCGCCCCGGCGGCTGGCTGAAGGAGGTGCGGCTCGGCCGGATGAGCACCGGCTTCGGGACGCGCACCGTCTTCGACGGGGCCTCCCTCTCCCTGCTGCCCCTGCGCGGGCTGCGCAGCCCGGCGCTCGCGCGGCTCGAGCTCGTCGCCCTCGGCGGCCGCACCGCGCACCTCTACGAGCTCGACGGCGAGCACTTCGAGGACTGGCTCGGCGCGGTGGCCCTGCGCCTGCGGCCCCTGCGGGATCTGAAGCTCGCCCTGGACTACCGCCTGATGATCGAGGACTCGGCCAGCGCGGGGCTCGACCACGGCTACGGCCTCGAGGCGCAGTGGCGGATCAGTGACTTCCTCGGCGCCCGGCTCGAGGTGCGGGGGGTCGACGACGCGCTCTCCCGCCTCGCGCTGGCGGGGCGCTACTGGCACGAGGCCCTCGGCTTCGGGCTCGACGCCCGGATCGATCTGCAGCTCTCGACCCTGGAGGCCCTCAACGAGCGGGACGATCCCCTCTTCGCCATCCTCGGGCCGAGCCACCCCAACCTGCGCTGGGACCTCGACCTCTTCGAGGAGTTCGAGACCGGCCACGCGGACTACGTCCTCCACCTGGGCTGGCAGGGCCGGGAGCCCCTCGACGGGATCAGCGCCCCCTTCAACCGCCGCCAGGGCCGGCTCCACCTCACCGGCGACGCGCTCGAGCTGGTGATCCCGGGCCTGCAGGCCTCCCTCTCCCTCGAGTACCACCACGACGGGGGCGACCTGGGCGAGGGCCTGCTGACCCTCGGCGGCGCCGCGGGCTACCGCTCCGAGGCGCTGCGCGGCCTCGGGGGCGAGCTCGGCAGCTACTACCAGCGCTTCAAGTACGACTACTACGCGGACGTCGAGGAGCGGCAGGACGTGCGGACCTTCTTCGTCGCGGCCTTCGTCGACGCGCTCCCCTGGCTGGAGGTCCGCCTCCGCTACACCCTGGAGCACTTCGACCGCACCGCCCACTCCTTCCACTTCCTCCTCACCCAGCGCCTCGAGGGGGGACGGTGATGCGAACGACGCTCCTCCGGGCCCTCCTCCTGGCCCTCCTCCTCTCCGCCGGCCCCGGCCGGGCCGAGGAGGGGCCGGTCTTCTCCCACGCCGACCACATCGGCCGCGAGCCCGATGGGCCCTGTACGGCCTGCCACGCCGTCGAGGCGCCGAAGCCCACCCTGAAGGCGGAGCGCTGCATCTTCTGCCACGACGAGGACGACACCGCCCCCACGCGCTATCGCCTCCTCGACCGGGCGAAGCCGCTCCCCCTCGCGCTCCCCCACGAGCGCCACGCGAAGGAGGGCGACTGCCGGACCTGCCACGCCCGGACCGTCCGCGATCAGCTGGTGCAGGGCGAGGCCTTCATGCCCTCGTCGCTCTGCTTCGACTGCCACCAGGAGCGCCAGGTCGTCGCCGCCACCGACCGCTGCGAGAGCTGCCACGGCGAGGGGAAGCGCCTGACGCCTCCGGCCGGTCACCGCGCGTCCAGCTGGATGCGGCGCCACGGGGAGGCCTCTCGCTGGACCGGCGGGATCCACGGCGAGGACTGCGCCCTCTGCCACCGGGCCGACGCCTGCCAGACCTGCCATCAGCAGCGGGCGCCCGCCGATCACAACGGCCTCTGGCGCCTGCGCGGCCACGGCCGGGTGGCCGCCTGGGATCGGGAGGGCTGCAAGACCTGCCACGAGTCGGGGCAGTGCGTCGCCTGCCACCGCAGCACCCAGCCGCTCAACCACCAGGGCGCCTGGACCTCGCTCCACGGCGCCGTGGCCGGGGACCGGGAGAACCCCTCCTGCCTGACCTGCCACCGGCCGACCGCCTGCGTCGCCTGCCACGCGGGAGCCACGCCATGAGCGCGAAGATCACGAAGATCACGTGGGGTCCGCTGGGCGTGGGGCTCCTCCTCTTGCTGCTCTGCGCGGCCTGTGAGGGCGCGCCCCTCGCGGACGGGGTGCCCGACGATCTGAGCTGCTCCACCTGCCACGGGGGCCCCGAGAGCAGCGCGCCCCCCTCCGCCCTCTCCGGGGAGACCGCCACCGAGGCCATCGGGGTGGGCGCCCACCAGGCCCACCTCCAGGACGGCGCCATCCGGGCGGCCCTCCCTTGCGAGAGCTGCCACGTGGTGCCCGCCGAGATCGGCGCGGCCGGCCACGTCGATCCCCTCCCGGCCGAGGTGAGCTTCGAGGCCGGCCTGGACAAGGCGACCGGTCAGGGCACCTGGGACCGGACCACCGCCACCTGCAGCGAGGTCTACTGCCACGGCGTGACCCTCGCGGGGGGGACCACCAAGACCCCGGTCTGGACCCTCGTGGACGGCTCCCAGAGCCAGTGCGGCAGCTGCCACGGCAACCCCCCGGTGACGCCCACCCACCCGGCGGCGAGCCAGTGCCACCTCTGCCACCGCGGGACGGTGGCCGCCGACGGCAGCATCGACGTCGCCGGCGGGATGCACATCGACGGCAAGCTCGACGTCGACGGCACCGCCTGCGACTCCTGCCACGGCGGGAGCGGCGAGCCCGCGCCGCCGCTGGACCTCGCGGGGAACACCGAGACCACCGCGCCCGGGGTCGGCGCCCACCGCGAGCACCTCGCCGCCTCGAGCTGGCACCGCACGATGATCTGCGACGACTGCCACCTCGTGCCCGGGCAGATCGACGCGGCCGGGCACCTCGACACGCCGGCCCCGGCGGAGCTGACCTGGGCGGGGATCGCGATCGCCGACGGCGCGGCGCCCACCTACGATCGGACGACCGGCGCCTGCGCCGACGCCTACTGCCACGGCGGCACCCTGAAGCTCGGGCCGGGCACGGTGCCGGCCCCGGTCTGGACCGTGGTGGACGACAGCCAGGATGCCTGCGGCGCCTGCCACGGGGTGCCGCCGGGCGGCAGCCACCCCCCCGTCTCGCCCACCGAGTGCGGCAGCTGCCACCCCTGGAGCGGGCTGACCCCCGACGATCCGGCCACCCACATCGACGGCAAGGTCGACCTCGCCTCCATGGCCTGCGACGCCTGCCACGGCGGCGGCGGGGTCGCCGCGCCGCCCCTCGATCTCTCGGGCAACGTCGCGAAGAGCGAGCCCGGGGTCGGCGCCCACCGGGAGCACCTGGCCTCCTCGGTCTGGCACCGCACGATGGCCTGCGACGACTGCCACCTCGTGCCGCAGGCCGTCGGCGATCCGGGGCACCTCGACACCCCCCCGCCGGCCGAGCTCACCTGGGCCGGGATCGCCGTGGCCGGGGGCGCGGCGCCCGTCTACGATCCGGTGACCGGCCGCTGCAGCGACACCTACTGCCACGGCGCCACCCTCCCCACCGGCCCGGGCACCGTGCCCGCGCCGACCTGGACCACGGTGGACGGAAGCCAGGACGCCTGCGGCACCTGTCACGGCTTGCCGCCGGGCGGGGTGCATCCCACCCTCCAGAGCTTCGAGTGCGGCCCCTGCCACACCTTCAACGGCCTGAACCCGGCGGATCCCACGACCCACGTCGACGGCAAGATCGACGTCCTCTACTGCGACGGCTGCCACGGCTTCCCCCCGGCGACCGGCGCGCACCCGCTCCACGTGGGCGACGCGGACGCCACGAGCTGGGCGAGCTACGGCGGCCTGCTCCACGCCGCCGACGTGCGGGCCGGCGCGGCGACCTACCTCTTCGACTGCGGCCAGTGCCACCCGCGCGACGTGGCGCGGCACGCCGACGGCACCGTCGACGTGGAGGTCGGCTCGACCGGTGTCCCCGGGGGCACCCTGCGCTCCCTCTCGACGCCGACGGCGAGCTACACCGGCGGGGTCTGCCGCGAGGTCTACTGCCACTCGACCGGCCAGGAGACCCCGGCCTACGTCGACTCGCCGCCCTGGACCGGCGGCTTCACCGGCCCGCGCTGCGCGAGCTGCCACGAGAACCCACCCTCCTACGCCAGCGGCGGCGCGGGCACGGCGACGGCGAACACCCACCTCCAGATCGCCGACGACGGCGTCGAGTACGGGCACTTCGGGGGCCTGCCGGGCCCCTGGCACACGAGCTACCACGGCGGCGGCAGCCCGGGCGACGCGGCCTCGCCGCTGACCTGCCAGACCTGCCACTACGACACGGTCGATCCCGCGGCGGTGGGGCCCGGCGGCTTCTACTGGCTGAACACCTCCGGCAGCTACGAGCGCGGCTCGGGCCACTGGATGGACTGCACCCGCTGCCACACCGGCGCCGGCGGCGCGCCGGCGCAGGGGGTCGGAGGCGTCCAGCCGGCGGCCCACGTCAACGGCGTGCGCGACGTGGTCTTCGAGCAGCGCACCTCGATCCCCGCGGGCACCCCGGGGATCCCCGCGGCACCCAACCGGCCGACCTACCCGACCTGGGTCACCGCCGCCCCCAGCGCCGCGGATCGGCCGCCGGGCTCGGTCGTCGACGGGATCACCTGGTCGGTGGACCTGACCCTCTCGACCTACGATCCCGCCGACAAGAGCTGCCAGAACGTCGGCTGCCACATCCTCCAGTCCTTCGGGACCGGCATGGCCCAGTACGAGCCGCTGCAGTGGGGGGTGACGCCCGTCGGCTGGTCGACCTGCAACGCCTGCCACCAGAACTGAAGGCCTGGAATAGCCCTCGGGGTGGCCGGTTCCAGCGACCGGCACTAGAAGTGGTGCACCCATGACCGCACTGGCTCGCCTCATCCCCGCCTCGCTGGGCCTCCTCCTCCTGGGGTCACTCCTGGGGCTGGGCAACCACGCGCTGCGCTTCGAGGGGCTCTTCCCCGCGCCCGCCGAGGCGGCCGCCGCCTGCGGTGAGGGGACGACGGGGGCGCCCGTGCTCCAGAGCGCCGAGGAGGCCGGCACCCTCTGCGCCGGCGGCCACATCCTCATCCTCGACGTCCGTGACGCCGAGACCTTCGCCCGGGGGCACGTCGCCGGGGCGGTGCACCTGCCCTGCTCGGTGGGGAAGATCGAGGCGGAGATCGAGGGCCAGCTGATGGGCTCGGAGACGGTCCTGGTCTACGGCGCCGACACCGAGAGCGCCCTGCCGGTGGCCTCCTCCCTGCTGCTGCGGGGCATCCACGACGTGCGGGTGATCGACGGCGGCTACCCGGCCTGGGAGGCCGCGAGCCTCGCCTGCGCCTCCGGTCCCTGCGCGGCCTGTGGCGCGGGCCACGAGGGCGGGCCCAGCCATGAGGGGCACGACCATGAGTAGGTCCCTCCCCGAGCGCGGCGCGGTCTGGGTCCTGAAGCTCTTCCTGGCCGTCGTCTGGCTCTGGGCCGGGATCGCCAAGCTGGGGGATCCGGCGGGCTTCGCCGAGGAGATCGCCAACTACCAGCTGCTGCCCTGGGTGGCGCCCTACGTCGCCTCGATCCTGCCCGGCGTGGAGATCGTCCTGGGGCTGGCCCTGCTCCTGCCCCCCTGGACCCGGATGGCCCGGGCCTCGGCCCTGCTCACCACCGGGGCCATGGCCGGCTTCACCTTCGCCGTGACCACCGTGGTGGCCCGGGGCATCGACATCTCCTGCGGCTGCTTCGGCACCGGCACCGGGCCGGTCACCGGCCTGACCGTCCTGCGGGACGTGGCGCTGACCGCGGCGGCCGCGGCGGCGCTCTGGCTCTCCCAGCGGGCGGCGCGAGAGCGCGAGGGCTAGCCCAGCTTCTTGAGCTGGGCGATGGCCTGGCGGCCGACCTCGCCGTGGGGGTCGAGATCGCGGGCCTTGCGGAAGGCCTCCCGGGCCCCCTCCTTCTCGCCCCGCAGCTTCTTGCAGACCCCCACCTGGAGGTGGGCGCTGGGCAGGTCGCGGTCGATGGCGAGCGCCCGCTGGAACTCCTCGAGGGCCTCGTCCACGTCGCCGTCGAGGAGGTGCTCCTGTCCCCGGGCCAGGTGGGGCTCGGCGTCGGAGATCAGCTCGACGTCGAAGAGGGCGCGCCCGCCGACGTTCATCACCAGGGCCCGCAGGAGGCCCGTGTACCAGAAGGTGGCGGCCTCGGCGGCGAGGAAGGCCGCCATGGGCAGGTCGGGCAGGAGCGGCTTGCCCCGGAACTTGAAGCGCACCTTGGTGTAGACGCCCTTCTTGGCCCAGTAGGTGACCTCGCCGCGGACCTTCTCCAGCACCTGATCGAGGCGCTCGAGCTGCCGATCGATCTCGATGACGATCGGCTCGGTGGGCAGCGCCTCCTTCGGATCGGCCTCTTCTTCGATCTCGGGGATCTTGGGATCGTCGCCTTCGCTCATGATTCGCCTCCAGACTCTAGCACGGGGTGGGGGAGGGCGGATCGCGTCCGGGTGCCCCGTTGACCGGCATCGAGCGCCTGTCCTAGCGTCTTCGGCATGGGAATGTACGAGGAATCACTACGCCACTTCCTGAAGCCCATCGGGGAGTTCCTGGACGACCCCAAGGTCTCCGAGATCATGATCAACGGTCCCGAGGAGATCTGGATCGAGAAGGGGGGCAACCTCACCCTCACCCAGGCCAAGTTCACCAACGAGGGACTCGAGGCCGCCGCCCGGAACATGGCGCAGTTCGTCGGCCGGATCCTCGACGACGAGCGGCCCCGCCTCGACGCCCGGCTGCCGGACGGCTCGCGGATCCACATCGTGATGCCGCCGATCGCCCGCAAGGGCTGCACCATCGCCATCCGGAAGTTCTTCCCGGACAAGCTGACGGTGGCGAACCTCGTGCAGTTCGGCTCGATGTCGCCGGCCATGGCGAACTTCATCGACGCCTGCGTGCAGCTGAAGGAGAACGTCATCGTCTCGGGGGGTACCGGCTCCGGCAAGACCACCATGCTCAACTGCGTGGCGGCCTACATCCACGATGAAGAACGCATCATCACCATCGAGGATTCCGCCGAGCTGCAGATGAACCAGGAGCACCTCGTGCCCTTCGAGTCGCGGCCGCCGGACAAGTTCGGCAAGGGCAAGGTGGACATGGGCGATCTGCTCCAGTCCTCCCTGCGGCTGCGCCCCGACCGGATCGTCGTCGGCGAGGTCCGCGGCGGCGAGGCCTTCCACCTGATGCAGGCGATGAACACCGGCCACGGCGGCTCCCTGGCCACCGTCCACGCCAACACGCCCACCGACACCCTGCGGCGCCTCGAGTCCCTCTGCCTCCAGAGCGGCATCGACCTGCCGATGGTGGCGGTCCGCGCCCAGGTGGCCTCGGCCATCAACATCACGCTCTGCTGCGCCCGCCTCTCCGATGGCTCTCGGCGCACCACCCACATCTCCGAGGTGCTGCCCCTCAACGAGAAGGGCGACTACCGCACCCAGGACATCTTCGTCTTCACCCAGACCCACAAGGACGCCGACGGGAAGATCCACGGCTACCACTCGCCCACCGGGCTGATCCCGACCTTCTTCGAGCAGCTCAAGGCCTTCGGCTTCGGCTACATGGACGAGGAGTTCTTCGATCCGGCGACCTACGGTCAGGTGCCGCCCCCGAGCTTCGTGGGCGCGGGCTTCAAGCCCCGCTGGTCCCCCAGCCTCAAGCACCGCGAGGAGGGGCTGCCCGATCCCGAGCACAACCCCGTCGCCGACGCGCTGCGCGAGAAGGGGAAGACGCGCGAGATCATCGTGCGCACCGGCATGGAGGGCAAGGAGCCGCCCAAGCCGATGGCGCCCCCGAAGGCCGAGGCCACCGACCTGGGCGACGACGCGGACGCGGCCCCGGCGGCGGCCACCCCGCCTCCACCCGAGGACGAGTACGACGAGCCCTCCACCCGGATCGGCGCGGCGCCGGCGGCGGTGAAGGCCCAGGCCCGGGGCGACGAGCTCGGCGCGGCCGTGCCGGCCACCGCCGAGAAGGAGGAGTCCACCGACCCCGGCGCCGACGACGCGCCGGTCGGCCTCTCCGACGAGGAGGCGGCCATCGCCGCGGCCCTCGCCGCGGCCGAGGCGGCCGAACAGCCCTCGATCCAGCTCGCCGACGACTTCGCCGAGGAGGCGAAGGCCTACGAGGATCAATCCTCCAATGGGCCGGAGGGGCGGCCCCGGCGCAGGCGCGGGGGGACGATCGGCCGCAAGTAGGCTGCGAGCTACGAGCTACGAGCTACGAGCTCGGGCAGCGCTGTGCGCCCGGTTGCTCGCAGCTCACAGCTCATAGCCAGGAAGTCAAGCCGCGGCCGCTCACCGAGCGTCCGTGGAGCCCGGCTGCTTGCTACTGCGAGGCGCGGACCTCTGCACACGAGATCCCCTCATCCGGCGCGCAGTTCTTCCCGATGACGCAGCCGCCGATCCCGTCGATGTTCACGCAGGAGAGCTGCCCGCGGCACTGATCCCCGCCGAGCTGGCAGGGCGCGCGGGTCATCCCGCAGGAGCGGGTGGTGGTGTCGCAGGTGTCCTGGGGGCAGTCGGTGTCCTGCACGCAGGAGCAGAAGCCCGTGCCCGAGGCGCCGCCCTCGTGGCCGATGCAGCGGCCGGCGCACTGGCCGATGGTCTCGCCCGCGGCGATGGCGCAGCGGCCGCCGGGGCACTCGTCGTCGGTGGTGCAGCTGGCGCCGGTGGGGGCGCAGTCCTCGTCCCGGCCGCAGAGGCTCTGGGTGAGGATCACCACGAAGTGGCAGTCGAAGCCGTTGGGGCAGGGCTGATCGTTGCTGCAGTCGACCCCGCAGAAGGAGGCCCGCCCGCCCGGGACCGAGGTGTCGACCAGGCAGTAGTTGCCCGGGTCGTCGCAGAGGGAGAGGCCCGAGCCCGCCGAGAGCTGGCACTGCTCGCAGTAGGGGCCGCGGGTGTCGTCGACGCAGACCGTGTCCTCCTCGACGGCGTCGTACTCGCAGAGCTGCACGTAGTCGCAGAAGCTCTGGTCGTCGCAGAGGCCGGCCTTGCACCGGCCCACGTCGCACTCGGGGTCGTCCACCGGGCAGCGGCAGACCTGGGCGAGCGGGCAGTCGCCGTTGACCCGGCAGCCCGGCTCGCAGCGGAAGGTCACCAGGTTGCAGAGGGTGCCGATGGGGCAGTGGATGTCCGAGGTGCAGTGGCTCTCCTCGATGCACTGGTTCTGGGCCGTGTCGCAGAAGTTCTCGCTCGGGCACTCGGCGTTGGTCTCGCAGCCCACCCGCGGCTGGCAGGTGCCCGCCTGGTTGCAGAAGGCGTCCGAGCCGCAGGCGGCGTCGGTGGTGCAGAGGCAGACCTTCGGCTTGAACTTGTCGGAGCAGACGAAGCCGTCGCCGTTCTCGGCCACGCACTGGGCGTCGTCGACGCAGCCGCCGACCAGGTCGGGGTCGTTGGGGCAGCCGGCCGAGAGGAGGAGCAGGCCGAGGCAGGCGGTGAGGATCGAGCGCATCATGGAACGACGAAGATCTGGCTATCGAGGGTGAAGGAGTTCCAGGAGAGCGCCGAGAGCTGCGAGTAGGAGAAGTGGTCGTAGTCGAAGCGCGGCGAGAGCGCGGTGGTCGCGGTGATCTGCAGCATCGGCGACTGGCGCAGGACGGTGAGCACCTGCTCGGGCACCTCCACCGAGGTCTCCGAGCCCGGCAGGATGATCGACCAGAGGGGCTTGGGCACGAAGCCGGGCTCCTCGACGTCGATCTGCACCAGGTCGGGCTCGGGGCTGCCGTCGTAGGCCCACTGCACCCGGCCCCCCACCAGGCTGCCGCCGGGGACCGGCGAGATGAAGTGGGTCATCGGCTGCATCGGCCCGAGGTCCACGCCGAGGGCGAGGTCGCCGATCTGCCGGCGGAAGTAGAGGGAGAGGGGGTAGCCGCCGCCGCTGGTCGCCATGTCGAGGAAGACGAAGCCGTCGCCGGGCAGGCGAGGGTGGCGGGGGAAGTCGAAGCGGTCACTCTGGTTGACCACCTCGCCGACGTAGACCGTGCCCTCGCCGCCGAGCTCCAGGTAGGAGTAGGTGACGTGGATGGCGCCGGCGGCCGGCTGGGGCGCGTTGACCAGGCGGATCGGGACGTCGAGGTCCATGTGCATGGAGAGGATGACGTCCGCCTCCAGGGGAGGCTGGCAGCCGCCGGCCGCGTTGCAGAACTCGCCGGTGCCGCAGGCCGCGTCGACCTGGCAGAGGCAGTAGCCGAAGTCGTTCGGGTTCTCCGGGTCGAACTCCGACTTGCCGCAGGCGAAGCCGCCCGGGCAGGCCTGGTTCGGGGTGCAGACCGGCGGCACGATCGCGGGCACCTCCAGCCCCCGGGTGATGCCCATCAGGTGGGGCTCGAAGCTGTCGAGGGTCTCCCCGGTGGTGGGATCGATCTCGGTGGAGGCCACCCCGTAGAAGGCGTAGACCGCGACGTTCCCGGCCCGCGAGGCCATGGTGAAGGTGCCGCAGTCCTGGCTGACCACCTGGAAGCTGGGCGGGAAGCCGAAGGGGGGCAGGTAGAAGGAGCTGCGCGAGGTGATGTAGACCCGCGCCTCCTCGCGCTCGCCGGGCATCAGCGCCCGGTTCGGCGGGAGCTTGAAGCCGCAGACCCGGCCGAGGGAGCCGTCCTCGCCCGAGCCGCCCACGAAGGCCGGCGGCGCGAAGACCGGCGGCGGCCCCGGCTCACCCTCGTTCGGGGTGATGAAGATCGTCAGGTCGCGGGTGTCGACCCGGCTGACCGTCGTCGAGGCGAAGCCGGCCGCGCTGGCGGTGACGTCGGTGGCCTTCACCAGCGAGGGATCCGAGAAGGTGATCTGGCCGCGGGTGTCGGTGAGCCCCTGGAAGGGGGTGGTGGGATCCGCCCCGAGGATCACGAAGGCGTCCTGCACGGGCAGGCCGGCCATCGAGTCGAGGACGGTGATGTTCAGGGTGCCGGCCATCGGGCCGCCCGAGGCGCCGCCCCGCAGGTTCGTGGGGTCGTAGTACTGGAAGGCGTCGGGGAGGAGGGCCGGGCCGGCGCCCTCGCTCACGCTCACGTCGACCAGCCCCGGCGCGCCCGGGGGGCTGCGCACGGTGAGGATGGCGTCGCCGAGGAGCGCCTCGACCGTGGCGGTGCGCAGGCCGAAGGTGACCTGCGAGCCGGTGGTGAAGCCGCTGCCGTAGAGGGAGACCAGGGTCCCGCCGGCCTGGGCCCCGCGCTCGGGCTCGACCCGGGAGAGGTCCAGCGCTCCCTGGTAGGTGAAGCCGCCGGCCAGCACGCCCTCGAGGCGATCGAGGCCGCTGCCCAGGCCCACCACGACGTCCGACGCGCCCGGGCTGCCCGCCGCGGTGGTCGCGGTGAGGGTGTTCGCGTCGACCACCACCAGATCGGTGACCGGCAGGGCGCCGATGCGCAGGTCGACGCCGGCCGCGAAGCCGCTGCCGGTGATCGTCACCGGGGTGCCGCCGGTGTCCGGGCCGGTGACCGGATCGATGGCCGAGACCACGACGGCCTCGTAGTAGGTGAGCGCGCCGGGGAGGAGGGCGCCGCCGCGGTCGTTGCGCACCTGCACGTCCACCGGGCCGACGGCCGCGCCGGCGGGCACGGTCGCGCGCAGGCGGTTGCCGTCGACGAGGGTGACGCCGGTGGCGGGCAGGCCACCGAAGGTCACCTGGGGCGCGGGCCGATCGAGGCCGGTGCCGATCAGCTCGACCTCGGTCCCCCCGGCCAGGGGCGCCCGCCGCGGCTGCACCGCCAGCAGGGAGAGGCTCCGGTCGGAGGGGTCGACGTAGGTGAAGGCCCCGGGGATCGTGAGGTCGCCGCGGGGGTGCTGGAGGGTGAGGTCCACCACGCTGCCGGCGGCGCCCGCCGGGGTGGTGACGAGGAGGGTGGTGTCGCCGATGGCGGTCAGGCCGGTGGCCGGCGCGCCGCCGAGGAGGACGCCGGTGGTGCCGGTGAGGCCCGCGCCCTCGAGCTGGACGACGGTCCCGCCCGTGCTGCGGCCCACCGGGGGCGCCAGGCGGTCGACCCTCGGCGCGACGAAGTAGTGGAGCGAGCGCCGGAGGGTGGCCCGGCCGTTCTCGTTGAAGACCACCACGTCCACCGGGCCGGGGCCGGCGGCCGGCGGCGCGATGAAGGTCAGCAGGCGGGGATCCTGCACCTGCACGTCGATGGCCGAGCGATCGCCGACCAGGACCCGGCTGCCGGGGACCAGGCCGTCACCGGAGAGGGCGAGGAGCGCGCCGCCGCTGACCGGCGACTCTCCGGGGGCCAGGGAGTCGGCCCGCACGGGGGTGTAGTAGGTGTAGCAACCCTCACAGCGGGCCTCGCCGTTGGGGTTCTGCACCACGATGTCCCGGGCGCCGACCAGCCCCGGAGGGGCGAAGACCTCGAGGGTGTCGTCGTCCACCACCGTGAACTCGATGGCGGTGTTCGAGCCGAAGAGCACGGCGGTCTGGGACTCGACCCCCTCCCCGAGGCGGGCGAAGGGGAAGACGAAGCCGCGGCCGGAGAGGGTGACGCGGTTGCCGCCGGCCGAGGGGCCGCGGGCGGGCATCACCCGGTCGATCTGGAAGGGCGGCGGACCGGCGTCGGTGCCGCCGTCGTCGCCGCCGTCCGGCATCCCGCCGTCGTCGCCGCCGTCGGGCAGCCCACCGTCGTCGCCGCCGTCCGGCGTCCCGCCGTCCACCGTGGCGTCCGGGTTGCCGCCGTCGGTCTTGCCGCCGCCGCAGTCACCGCAGCCGCCGAGGGCGAGGCCGAGGAGGAGGGCGAGGGAGAGGGTCGGGAGGGTGTGAAGCTTCATTGGATCACCCATTCGAGATCGTAGGCCGCCTCGCTGCGCGCGGAGCCCGTCACCTGGATGAAGGCCCGCCCGGCGCTGGTGGTGGTGAGGTTCACCACCTCCTCGGGGTCGGCGGTGGCCGAGCGGCCCAGGAGGGTCACGCCGTCGGAGTCGAAGACCGAGAGGTCGAGGTCGCCCTCCAGCGGGTCGTGCTGGAGGCGGACGGTGCCGCTGCGGCCGCGCTCGAGGAGGACCTCGTACCAGTCGTCGTTGCTGGCGCAGCGCTGCAGGTTGAAGAGGGAGCCGGGCTGGAGCAGGGTCGCCGCCGTGAAGCCGTCGTTGGGCTCGTTGCCGTCGTCCTCGCAGGGGATGCCCCGGGAGACGAGGAGCTGGATGCTGTAGGTGCCCCGCAGGTCGGTGGCCGTCACCAGGAGGGGGTGGTCCCCGGTGACCGCGGCGATGAAGTCCAGCTGGAGGTTGCCGGTGGCGATGACGCTGGTGCCGGTGGGATCGAAGGCGCGGGCCGAGTAGTTCGAGCCCGAGAGGGCCGGGGGGTTCACCGTCAGGCTGACCCGGTCCCCGGCGCCGAGGGAGACGAGGTAATGGTCGTCCTCCTGGTTGCAGAGGGTCAGGTTGGAGATCAGCCCGGGCGAGACCGGGGCGGCCTCGCTGATGAGGTCGTTGGGCTCGAGGGCGTCCGGCAGGCACTCGGCGTCGACGCAGAGCCCCGAGCGGATCTCACAGACCTCGGTGGGCAGGCAGTCGTCGTTCGAGACGCAGGGCGGCGGCTCGTCGGTGCACTGGCCGGTGGCCCGGTTGCAGACCAGGGGGCGGACGCAGTCGCGGTCGGTGAAGCAGGTGGCCTGGGCGGCGCAGCGGCCGGCCAGCAGATCGCAGGTCAGCCCCGTGCCGCAGTCGGCGTCCGCGGAGCACTCGACGCAGCGGCCGCTCACGCAGTTCCAGGCGTCCGGGCAGATCTCGAGCTCGGTCTCGGCGGTGCAGGCCTGCCGGCAGGTGTTGGTGCCCAGGTCGCAGTAGGTGCCCGCCGCGCAGGCGCCGTCGCTGAAGCAGCCGGTGTCCAGCTCGCAGACCAGGGTCTGCTCGTTGCAGCGCTCGTCGGCCTCGCAGTCGGTGTCGTTGCCGCAGGCCCGCACGGTCCCGCACTCGGGGTCGCCCGCCGGCAGGCGGCAGAGCCCCTGGACGCAGAACTCGCCGAGGGCGCAGTCGCCGTGGGCCTCGCAGTCGCCGCCGAAGCAGGGGATGAACTCGCAGCGGTGGATCACCGGGTTGCACAGCTCGGTGCCCAGGCACTGGCGGTCCCGCAGGCAGTCCTCGCAGAAGCCCTCCACGCAGACCCGCCCGTCCTCGCAGCCGGTGCGGTCGGTGCAGGGGATGCCGGCGTCGACACCGGCGTCGGGGCCGGCGTCGAGGCCTCCGTCGGCGTTCCCATTCCCCCTGGGACACCCGGCGGAGAAGCCGAGCACGAGGACGAGCACGTGCACGGGTACGAGGAGGTGGAGGGCGCGGGACATCAGTAGGCCACCAGCTGATCGACGGCGGTGACCTCACCGCCGGGCCACGCGACCTCGCCCACCTGCCAGAGGACCTGGTCGGTCACCATCGTGCGGGTGAACTCGGCGGCGATGATCCCGTACTCGTAGACCCGCAGGGTCACGTCGCTCGAGGGGTTGGCGGCGCCGTTGTCCTTCACGAAGTCGACGACGATCGCGTAGGTGCCAGGCCCCGGATCGGGGAAGGTCACGATCTCCGGACCGAAGCCGGCGAGGTCGTCCCGGGAGAGGTAGGGGTCGTCCGCGGGGTCGCCCGCCACCCCGAAGTCGGGGTTCGGGTTGCCCCAGTAGCAGTCGCCGGGGCTGCCCACCGAGGCGCCGGTCTCGAGGAAGTGCAGGTCGAAGTCGGTCTGGGGGTGGTTCCAGACCAGCTCGACGTAGAGCTTCTCGGCGGGCACCGAGCGGATCTTGGTGCGGCAGCAGTCGAGGGAGGGCACGCCCAGGGCGTCGGTGACGCACAAGCCCACCTCCCAGAGGCCGGGCACGTCCAGCTCGAGGGAGGTGGTGGGGCCGGTGGTGTCCGAGAGGTCGGTGTTGCTGTTCACCGGCCGCTGCTCCACCTGCCACTGGTAGGTGACCGGCTCGTGGCCGTCCGGGTCGCTGGAGGCCGAGCCGTCGAGGGTGATCACGTCGCCGGGCGCGCCCAGCAGCTCCTCGCCGGAGCATGAGGGGGTCGGGGCGTGGTTGACCTCCCCCTCCAGCGAGACCTCGACGGTGCGGTTGAGGGGGTCGGTGGAGGTGATGCGGATGGTCCCGGTGGTGCCGGGCCGCTCGGGAGAGGGCGAGAAGCCCACCGAGAGGGGGATGCTCGCGCCCGCGGCGAGGGTGCCCGAGCCCCAGGAGCCCACCGGGATGAAGGCGATGGAGGAGCCCTCGACCAGCTCGACCGACTCGACGATCAGGGGGGCGCTGCCCACCGAGCGGATCTCGAAGCCCTCGACGGCGGTGAGGCCCTCGCCCACCAGGCCGAAGTGGATGGCGGCGGGCTCGACCTCGATGGCCGCGATGGTGTCGCCGACGCCGAAGAGGGTGATCACCGCCGTGCCCTCGGTCTCGTCGTTGGTCGCGACGGTGAGGGTGGCGGTGTAGGAGCGCTCCTCCTCGGGCCGGAAGCGGACGACGATCTCGTCCTCGTTGCCGAAGGGGATGGCCTCGGCGGGCTGCGCCTCGACCCAGTAGAAGGCGGCGTCGTCACCGCCGATCTCCAGGGAGGTGATCTCGAGGCCGGCCTGGCCCCGGTTCTTCACCACCAGCACCTGCTCGCCGACGTTGAGCACCGGCAGGCGCCCGAAGTCGAGGCGGTCGACCTCGATGAGCAGATCCGGGCGGACCCGGCCCAGGTCGTCGGGGCCGCAGGCCAGGGCGCCGGCGGCGAGGGGGGCGAGACAGAGCAGGCTCGCGAGGAGCAGGTTTCGCATCGACGAGGTCATCAGCGGGTCAGGGGATCCTTGGGCTGGAGGTAGATCACCTCGACGGTGGCCTTCAGCGGCGGCACCGAGGAGCCCATGAAGAAGATGGAGTTGGTCTCGCTCTCGTAGACCCAGCCGTCGTTGGGGCCCTCGGGCGGCGTGCAGAAGAAGTCCTGGTCCTCGGCGCGGGAGGCGCCGCAGCTGTCCTGCACCTCGCCGCACTCGCCCAGGTCGGCGGGGATCTCGTCGCAGTCGAAGTGGAGGTAGACCTCGATCGTGTCGGGGTCGGGCTCGTAGGAGAGGAAGAACTTCCGCTTGAGGCCGACCGCCTTCGCGCCGAGGGCGTCGAGGGTGTCGGCGAAGGAGGCGTCGCAGATCGAGCCGAAGATCCCGCCGGTCTCCTCGGTGAGGAGGGCGTAGCGGTCGCCGGGGGAGGCGACGCCGGCCGTCGAGGAGCAGCCCCCGCCCTCGCCGCTCACGGGGTCGTTGGGCGGGCCGATGATCGCCGAGAGGCTCACGGTGTCCTCGTTGCCGATGCCCTTGAGCTGCTCGAAGACCCGCCAGTAGTAGCGCAGCTCTCCGAAGGAGTGGTCGTCCTCGTCGGAGACGAAGATCACGAAGAGGTGGGCGTCCTCCCGGACGAAGCCGGGGTTCTGGCCCCCCAGGGCCAGCTCGGCGGCCTGCAGGCCCTGCTCCTGGGCCCGGCCGGTGATCCCCACCCGGATGTTCTGCTGGAAGGCGGTGAAGACGTCGGGGGTGGTGGGGGAGAGGAGGGTCGGGCTGCCCACCAGCCTCCCCGCGTTGCTCACCGCGTCGGTGGTGGTGACGCCGATCTGGTAGTCGACGTCACCCTCGTCGAGGAAGCGGTGGAAGGAGGAGAGGTTGTCCGCCAGGTTCTGCTGCTCCTCGGTCATCGAGGCCGAGTCGTCGATCACCCAGAGGATGTCGATGCGGGAGACCTCGGCCTGGGCGAAGGTGTCGATGATCGCCCCCGGCGGCAGGGCCCGCGAGAGGGAGGGATCGTCGCAGCGGCAGCCCCCCACCGCCAGGAAGGCGAGGAGGAGGGCGGTCAGCAGACGCCTCCCGGAGGAAGCATGACAGAGGTGGCTCAAGACGGACCCCCGACCAAGAGAAGAACGAGCCTGTGGCCCCAGCGGATTCATGGTCGTCTAACGTGCCTCCCTCGACCCGGTCAATCGCGGGTGATCCTCAAGCAGTAGCAACGAGCGTGCCGCCTCGCCGCGACCGAAAGAGGCAGTGTAACCCACTGAAATCAGGTTTGCGAGGTGCGGCCTCTCCGGCGCGGCCGTCCACGGGCGATCACCCCCCTGACGCCCCGATCAGGGATTTTCGTGGCGGTCGCCCGCCGGCCCCCTCCGCGGCCGGGGAGCCCCGCTTGACAAGGCCGCTCCGCGGTAGCACTCACCCCATCAGATGGCACCCCCCTCCCCCAAGCAGGCCCGGGCCGCCGGGCTCACCCGACCCGACCTCTCCGATCGGGGCCTGGAGGTCCTGCGGGCGGTGGTGCGGGACTACATCGACTCGGCCGAGCCGGTGGGCTCGAAGCACCTGGTGGAGGGGGTGGGCCTCTCGGCCTCCCCGGCCACCATCCGGGCGGTGATGGCCGATCTGGAGCAACTGGGCTACCTCGCCAAGCCCCACGCCTCGGCCGGGCGGGTGCCCACCCCCAAGGCCTTCCGCTTCTACGTGGACACCTTCCTGGAGGCCGAGCCCCTGCCCGACGCCGCCAAGGTCGCGGTGCGGCGGGCCTACCAGCCCCCCCGGGGCAGCGTGGACGAGCTGATGGCCCAGACCGGCCGGATCCTCTCCCGCCTGACCCACCACGCCGCGGTGGTGGCCGCCCCCCTCCTCTCCCGGGCGGTCTACCGGCAGATCCGCTTCGTGAAGCTGCGGGAGGACCGGGTGCTGGCCATCCTCGTCTCGGAGAGCGGGATGGTCCAGAACCGGGTGCTCGTCCTCGAGGAGGAGATGAGCCAGGAGGAGCTCGACCGGGCGACCACCCTCCTCGACGAGCACTTCGGGGCCCTGACCCTCACCGAGGTCCGCGTCCGCCTGCGGGAGGCCCTCGCCCGGGACGAGGCCGCCCGGGACGCCCTGGAGCGCCGGGCGATGGAGCTGGCCGAGGCGGCGGTGGACGGCACCGAGGAGCGGGCCGACGAGGACCTCATCGTCTCGGGGCAGGAGGCCCTGCTGGCCGCCCCGGAGTTCGCCACCCGCGAGAAGCTCCAGGAGGTGCTCGAGCTCATCGCCCGGCGGGAGCAGCTCCTGCGGGTCCTCGAGCAGGCCGAGGGCTCCCAGGGCATCCAGATCTACATCGGGACCGAGTCCGAGTTCGGCGGCGAGGACCTCTCCCTGGTGGTCACCACCTACCAGCGCGGGGGCCAGGTGCTCGGCGCCCTGGGTGTGATCGGCCCCACACGCATGGACTACGGTCGCGTGGTAGCTTCGGTGCGGTATACGGCGGCGCACCTCTCGCGCGCCTTCGATGCCTGACGCGACCCACCGACCGATTGCTTTTCACCTGAAAGATCGGATAGTTCGACCCCGATGACCAACGAGCCCAGCGATCTGACGCCGCCCGGCGAGGGCGACGAGCAGGAGAAGGCCACCGAGGAGGAGGCTGCGCCCGAAGAGGGCGCGCCCGAGCCCCCCCCGGGGACCTTCGACATGGACCCCGCCCTGGCCGCCGCCATGGCCGACGCCGACGCCGCCTACGCGAAGCGCAAGGCGGAGGCCTCTGGTGAGGTCTTCGTCGACGAGTCGGACGACGACGAGGGCGAGGAGATCCCGATCGAGGCCCCCTCCCGGGCGCCGCCGCTGCCCTCCGGGGCCGGCGAGGGCACCATCCGGGCCCTCGCCCAGCTCAAGGAGACGATGGAGCGGCTCGAGCAGGTCGAGGCCGAGAAGAAGCAGCTGGAAGAGCGGCTGCTGCGGGCCCGCGCCGATCTCGAGAACTACAAGAAGCGGGCGCAGCGAGAGGTCGAGCAGG
Organism: Deltaproteobacteria bacterium; assembly: GCA_029210625.1. NCBI lineage: Bacteria > Pseudomonadati > Myxococcota > Myxococcia > Deltaproteobacteria bacterium. Next base: position 116,297 of record JARGFU010000016.1, read on the forward strand.
AGCGCAAGTTCGCCAACGAGAAGCTCCTCAAGGAGCTCTTCCCGGTCATGGACAACATGGAGCGGGCCATCGACGCCACCGAGAACACCACCCTGGAGGCCTACGCCCAGGGGCTCGAGATGGTGGAGAAGAGCTTCATGGACGCGCTGGCCCGCTTCGGCGTCGAGAAGTTCAGCTGTCTGCACGAGCCCTTCGATCCCGAGCGGATGGAGGCCATGCAGCAGATGGAGTCCGCCGACCACCCTCCGGGGACGGTCGTGATGGAGTACATGAAGGGCTACCTCCTCAAGGGACGGCTGGTCCGCCCCTCCATGGTGGTGGTCTCCAAGGCCCCGGCCGGCGCTCCGCTTGCGGCGGAAGGCCAGCCGGATCAGGATCAGGGGGGGGCGCCTTCGACGGATGAGGCGTCCGCTGCAGCAGCCGGGGGTGGCGTCGATGCGGGGACCAGCGACGCTGCGGGCGAGAACGAAGGTGATGGATGAGCAAGGTCATCGGGATTGACCTGGGGACGACCAACTCTTGCGTGGCGGTGATCGAGGGCGGGGAGCCCGTCGTGATCCCCAACTCGGAAGGCAGCCGCACCACGCCCTCCATGGTCGCCTTCACGGAGTCGGACGAGCGCCTGGTGGGGCAGATCGCCAAGCGGCAGGCGGTGACCAACGCCGACAACACGCTCTATGCGGTCAAGCGCCTCATCGGCCGGAAGTTCGACGAGCCCGAGGTGCAGCGCACCATCGAGCTGGCGCCCTTCGCGATCGTCAGGTCCGACAACGGCGACGCCTGGGTCGAGGTGCGGGGCGAGAAGATGAGCCCCCAGCAGATCAGCGCGATGATCCTGGGGAAGATGAAGGAGACCGCCCAGGACTACCTGGGAGAGGAGATCACCGAGGCGGTGGTCACGGTCCCGGCCTACTTCAACGACGCCCAGCGGCAGGCCACCAAGGACGCTGGCAAGATCGCCGGCCTCGACGTCCTGCGGATCATCAACGAGCCCACCGCGGCGGCGCTGGCCTACGGCCTCGACAAGGAGGCCACCGAGAAGATCGCGGTCTACGACCTGGGCGGCGGCACCTTCGACGTCTCGATCCTCGAGCTGAACTCCGGGGTCTTCGAGGTCAAGAGCACCAACGGCGACACCTTCCTGGGCGGCGAGGACTTCGACCAGGCCATCGTGACCTGGCTCAACGAGCGCTTCATGGAGGAGAACTCCGGCAAGGACCTCACCGAGGACCGGATGGCGCTGCAGCGCCTGAAGGAGGCCGCGGAGAAGGCCAAGCACGAGCTCTCCAGCTCCCACGAGACCGACATCAACCTGCCCTTCATCACCGCCGACCAGACCGGCCCCAAGCACCTGGTGGCCAGCCTCGACCGCGCCACCCTCGAGGGGCTGGTCGAGCACCTCGTCGAGCGCAGCCTCGAGCCCTGCCAGAGGGCGCTGGCCGACGCCGGCCTGAAGAAGGGGCAGGTCGACCAGGTCCTGCTGGTCGGCGGCATGACCCGGATGCCCCTGGTGCAGTCCAAGGTCCAGGGCTTCTTCGGCCGCGAGCCCCACAAGGGCATCAACCCCGACGAGGTCGTCGCCATCGGCGCCTCGGTGCAGGGCGCGGTGCTCAAGGGTGAGGTGAAGGACGTCCTCCTGCTGGACGTGACCCCCCTCTCCCTGGGCGTCGAGACCGCCGGCGGGGTCTTCACCAAGATCATCGACCGGAACACCACCATCCCCTGCAAGAAGGCGATGGTCTTCTCCACCGCCCAGGACAACCAGCCGCTGGTCTCGGTGCACGTCCTCCAGGGCGAGCGCGAGATGGCCGAGGACAACAAGACCCTCGCCCGCTTCGAGCTGGTGGGCATCCCGCCGGCCCCCCGCGGCGTGCCGCAGATCGAGGTCGCCTTCGACATCGACGCCAACGGCATCGTCCACGTCTCGGCCAAGGACCTGGGCACCGGCAAGCAGCAGTCCATCCGGATCGTCGCCTCCTCCGGCCTCTCCGAGGCGGAGATCGAGGCGATGGTCACCGCGGCCGCCGAGCACGCCACCTCCGACAAGGGCAAGAAGGAGCTCGCCGACCTGCGCAACAACGCGGACGGGCTCATCTACACCACCGAGAAGTCCCTCGAGGAGTTCTCCGAGGACCTCTCCGAGGAGGACGTCAACGAGATCCGCGAGGATCTGGCGGCCCTCAAGGAGATGCTCGGCAAGCCGGACGTCGAGCTCGGCGCCCTCAAGGAGGCCCTCCAGCGCCTGGAGGGCTCGGCCTACCGGATCGCCGAGGCGATGTACGGCGGCGCCGAGGACGACATCTAAGGGGCCGGAAACAGGCACCTTTTCGTGGCTCGGGGCGAGCCGGCGGTCGGCCCCCCCGGGGGGGCTTGATCCCCGCCCGAGCCGCATTAGCTTGGGTGGCGAGCCCCTCCTTCGAGCCCCACCCCGCACCCGCCCCCCGGAAGAGAGCGAAGTTCCCCGACGATGAAGCGCGACTACTACGAGGTCCTGGGGGTGTCGCGCCATGCCGACGCCCGGGAGCTGAAGACCGCCTACCGGAAGCTGGCCCAGAAGTTCCACCCCGACCGCAACCCGGACAACGACGAGGCCGAGGAGCGCTTCAAGGAGGCGGCCGAGGCCTACGAGGTCCTCTCGGACGCCGACAAGCGGGCCCGCTACGACCAGTTCGGCCACGCCGGGGTCGGCGGCGCCGGCGGGGACCCCTTCGCCGGCTTCCGTGGCGGGGGCTTCGGCTCGGTGAGCGACATCTTCGGGGACATCTTCGGCGACATCTTCGGGGGCCGCGGCGGCCGGGGCCGGGGCGCCGACCTGCGCTACAACCTCGAGCTCACCTTCGAGGAGGCCGCCTTCGGCACCGAGAAGGACATCGTGGTCCCCCGCCACCTGCGCTGCGAGACCTGCGGCGGCGGAGGGGCCAAGCCCGGCACCCGCCCGGAGCGCTGCGGCACCTGCGGCGGCGCCGGTGAGGTCCGCTTCTCCCAGGGCTTCTTCGCGGTGAGCCGCCCCTGCCCCCAGTGCGAGGGCCGGGGCGAGGTGATCTCCGATCCCTGCGACGACTGCGGCGGCAAGGGCCTGCGGGTGAAGGAGAGCAAGCTCAACGTGAAGATCCCCGCGGGCGTCGACTCCGGCACCCGCCTGAAGCTCTCGGGCGAGGGTGAGTCGGGGCTCGGCGGGAATCCCCCGGGCGACCTCTTCGTGGTCTGCCGGGTCAAGGAGCACCCGATCTTCATCCGGGACGACTCCGAGGTCCTCTGCGAGCTGCCCATCACCTTCCCCCAGGCGGCCCTCGGCGACGAGATCCAGGTGCCCACCCTCGACGGGAAGGTGAAGATGCGCATCCCCGAGGGCACCCAGACCGGCAAGGTCTTCCGCCTCAAGGGCAAGGGGATCCCCCGCCTCGGCGGCAACGGGCGGGGCGATCAGCACGTCCGGATCGTGGTGGAGACGCCCAGCGGCCTCGACGCCAAGCAGCGGGAGCTGCTCGAGCAGTTCGCGGCGGCGAGTGGGGAAGAGGTGAGTCCGCAGGCGAGGTCCTTCTTCGAGAAGGTCAAGGACCTGTTCGACTAGGCCCCCGGGGCGCCCTGCGCCCCCGCCGTACACGTACACGTACACGTCCACGTACACGGGGTCTCCTCGGTTCCCGTCGACGTCGCCTTCTACCCCGGGAAAGGCCGTGTACGAGTACGTGGACGTGGACGTGCACGGGGAAGCTCAGTGAGCCCCGGCGGTTGTAGCTGACGGCTGATAGCTGATAGCTGACAGCTTCGACTCGAAAGACCGGAGTCCCTCATGAAGCGCCTCGCCTACCTCCTCCCCCTCCTCTTCCTCCTGCCCGCCTGCCCCAAGCGGGTCGTCGTCGTGGATGGAGTCGAGGTCCCCTACGAGGAGGCGGCCGGCAGGGCCTACGCCTCGGCGATGCAGAAGGTCGAGCAGAAGGGGGGCGCCGAGGGGATCGAGGCCCTGCGGGACTACATCGAGCACTACCCCGAGGCCGACGAGACGGACGCGGCCTACTTCCACCTCGCCCGGCTCTACCGGGAGGGGGGGGACGACGCCGCGGCCCGGGGGGCGCTCTCGACCCTGCTGGAGCGGCACCCCTTCTCGGACTTCACCGCCACCGCCCAGCTGATGCTGGGCGAGATGCACCTCGAGGCCGAGCAGTACAACGACGCGATGCAGATCCTGAAGCCCGCCTACAAGAAGCTCGACGGGGCGGGGCAGCAGCGGGCGGCCCGGGCCCTCTCCGAGGCGGCGGTCGGCGTCCAGGACTGGCAGGGCGCGGTGGCCTGGCTCGCCGAGCTGAAGAAGCACGCCCGGGACGACGCCGAGAAGGAGCGCATCGACGCGATGCTCCTCGACCTGGTCGACGGCAAGCTCCCGGCGGTGGGCCTGGCTCAGCTGCGGGCCGACCTCGACGAGGACTCCCCGGTGATGCCGATGGTGGTGATGAAGCTCGCCCTGGTGCAGGTGCACCTGCGCGACTACCGCCGGGCCTACGAGCTGCTGGGGATCTACCTGCGCGAGCACCCCGAGGGGCCCCACGCCGAGCGGGCCCGGGCCCTCTCGAGCCGGATCGAGAAGCTCGCCCAGGTCAGCCCCCTCACGGTGGGCCTCGTCCTCCCCCTCTCGGGCACCTACAAGCCCTTCGGTGAGGACGTCCTCAAGGGCATCGGCATGGCCCTCGACGTCGAGGTGGAGGGCGAGAAGGGCAAGAAGAAGGACCAGAAGAAGGGCGAGGCGGCTCCCCGCAAGTCGCCGGTGCGGCTGGTCATCAGGGACTCCAAGGGCGACCCCGACGAGGCCGCCCGGCAGATCGAGGCCCTGGTGATGGAGGAGCGGGCCGTGGCCGTGATCGGGCCCCTGCTCCAGTCCACCGCGGTCAGCGCCGCGGTGAAGGCCGAGGAGCTGGGCCTGCCGCTGATCGCGCTCTCCCGGGCCGAGGGCCTCACCGAGCTGGGCTCCTGGATCTTCCGCAACGCCGTCACCGATCAGGCTCAGGCCAGGGGGCTGGTGGAGTTCGCCGCCGATCAGCTCGGCGCCAGGACCTTCGGCATCCTCTGGCCGAAGAAGCCCTACGGCGAGGCCCTGGCCCGCCACTTCTGGGACGCCGTCGAGGCGAGGGGCCTCGAGGTGCGGGCCGCCGAGATCTACGAGCACGACCAGACCACCTTCAAGGAGCCCATCAAGAGGATGGTCGGCCGCTACTACCTCTCCTACCGGGAGGAGTACCGCCGCGAGAAGGACAAGATCGAGTGGACGGTGAAGGACGAGTACAAGAAGCGCAAGGCCCTCGAGGCCCTGCGCGACGGTCTCGAGCCGGTCGCCGACTTCGACGTCCTCTTCGTGCCCGACGACTACAAGACCATCGGGCTGATCGCTCCGGCCCTGGCCGCCGAGGACATCATCACCAACGTCTGCGACGCGCGGGACCTCGAGCGGATCAAGAAGACCGTCGACAAGAAGGAGCTGCCCCTGGTGAGGCTGATGGGGCCGAACGCCTGGAACAACCAGGCCCTGGTCGAGCGGGGTGGGAAGTACGTCCACTGCTCGGTGCTGATCGACGGCTTCTTCTCGGACAGCAAGCGCCTCGAGACCCGCAACTTCGTCGACGCCTACCAGCGGACCTACGAGACCGAGAAGAAGCCCGGCTACCTCGTGGCCCACGGCTACGACACCGCGCGGATCGTCCGGCAGATCATCGAGGGCGCCTCGCCCCAGACCCGGGCCGCCTTCCGCGAGACCCTCCTCTCCGTGAAGGCCTTCCCCGGGGCCACCGGCGACATCGACGTGCGGGCCTCCGGCGAGCTGGAGAAGCGCCTCTTCATCCTGACCGTGGACCGCGACGGCATCCACGAGTGGGAGGCCGAGGGCGCCGCCGGCGACGTGCCGGCGGAGGCGGACAAGAAGGCCAAGTAGCGCCCTTCGCGCGCGAGCCCGCCCGACCCTAGAAGCGCCAGCCCGCGCCGCCCGAGACGAGCACCGACATCTGCTGGAAGCGCTGCAGGTTCAGCAGGTAGTTCTCGTAGCCGCCCTCCACGAAGAGGAGGAGGCCGCCGAGGCGCACCTCGATCCCGAAGGCGCCGCGGGGGGCGAGGGCGGGGTTCGAGAAGGAGAGGCCGGCCAGGAGGTAGGGGTGCACCGGCCCCAGGGCGAAGGGGGTGAGCCGCGCCTCGAGGCGCAGGATCGCCGGGCTCGAGGACAGCAGGGTCACCTGCGGCGCGATGATCGCGTTGCGGCCCCAGCCCAGGGTCAGGCCCCAGCCGATCCCCCCGTCGTAGACGAGGTCGTAGTCGACCCGGGCCTGCAGGTAGAAGTCCTCGGAGATCTTCGCGAAGAGCGAGGGGCCGCTCTTCACCGGAGGCTCGGGGGCCTCCACCACCGCCGGGGCCTCGGGCCCGGGGGCCGGAGGCGGGGCAGCCGTCGAGGTGACCTCGGCCTCCAGCGGCCGGAAGAGCTCGTTCGCCGCCTCCTCCAGGAGGTCGAGGACCGGCTCGAGGGTGTCCTCGAGCTTCACCGTGCGAGAGAGGCGGCTGACGACCTGGGTGTTCTCCACGTCGAGGAGCACCAGGTTGAAGACGATGGTGGAGCCGAGGCGGGAGAGGTCGGCGTAGGCGGCGTGGCGGGCGCCCAGCGCGCCGCCGAGCTCGGCCAGGCAGCTGGTGTCCGACTCGCAGCCCAGCAGCTGCTTCTGCCCCTCGAGGCCGAGCATGGCCTGGATGTCCGAGGGGCCGATGACCTTGTTCTTGCCGCCCTGACCCAGGTGGGTCTGGAGGATCCCCGAGATGGTCTCGGCGTCGGCGGGCTCGACCCCGTTGGTGCGCAGCATGCCGAGGTAGGCGATCTGCCGGGGCTCGCTGGCGGTGGCCCCGGCCGGCAGGAGCGCGACGATCAGCAGGGCCAGCCACCCGCGGCGGGGCAGGGCGAAGAGGGCGACGAGGAGGAGGGCCAGCCCCACCTCGGCGCCCGCGCCGCTGGCGCAGTCCTGGGCGTTGTAGCGCGAGGGCAGCCGGGGGCCCTCGTACTCCATCGTGATCACCTCGGTGGCGCCGCCCCCCCGATCGATGCCGCCGTAGAGCAGGATGTTGCCCCACTGGCGGTCGGAGGCGAAGGCTGCCCCCCACACGGGCGGGGCCGCCGAGTCGATCGTGTGCCACTCCCAGCCGTCCCACTCCCAGATGCCGGCCATCCCCGGGCCCTCGCCGGTCTCGAAGTCCCGACCGCCGGTGAGCACCAGCCGCCCCCGGGCGGGATCGACCGCGAGCACGGCGTCGCGCCGGGCCGGGGGGGCGTCGCCGGAGACCCCGTAGTCGTTCCAGCAGGTGTCGGTCAGGCCCCAGGTGTAGGTGTAGAGGGTGCCGTCCTGGTTCACCGTGCCCGCCACGATCAGCTCCTCGCGGTAGGGGTCGTAGGCGGCGGCGGAGCCGTAGGCGTCCGGCGGCGTCTCACAGTCGGTGGGGGGCGGGCTCTCGATCCAGTCCGAGCCACTCCAGAACCAGAGATCGTGGAGCTGGTCACCCGCGGCGTTCATGCCGCCGTAGAGGCCGATCCGCTGACGCTTGGTGTCGTAGAACATCACCGCCCCGCCCCGGGCCTCGGGGGACGGCTGCATGGTGTGGTCGGTCCAGCCAGCGAGGTCCCGGATGAAGAAGCTGGCCGTGGGCTCGTTCGTCAGCCCGAAGCCCCCGAAGACCAGGAGGGTTCCGTCCTCCTCGTGGTAGGCCGCGGCCGCGGCGTAGCGGTCCGGCGCCGCGCTCGAGCTGGTGAAGGTGGTCCAGGCCTCGTCGACCACCCACTGGCCCTCGGAGTCCGTCTCGGCGGTGCGCTGCCAGCGATGGGTCTGGCTGCTGGCGTTTCCCGTGGCGTCCGCCTCGGTGCCGCCGATGAGGAAGAGCCCGCTGGGCGCCCCCGCGGCGCCCTCGCTCAGGGCCGAGGCGTCCACCAGGATGGCGTGGTAGGGCGTGGTGGGCGCCGTGTCCTGGGCATCCAGGTTGAACCAGCGGGCCTCCGCGTTCGACACGCAGCCGGAGAGCAGCAGGCCCCCCAGAGCGACTCCGACGATGGATGCTCTCATGGCCGAGAGGTCTATCAGAGGGAGGCGGTCGTCAGAAGCTGGCCATCTCGATGGCGAAGATGATCGGCTGCTGCCCGCCGAGCTCGCCGGTGATCGGGAAGGTCACGTGGGCGGAGGGAGAGAAGCGGCCGATCTCGAAGCGCAGGCCCGCCGAGATCGTGAGCAGGTGCCCCCGGCTGTCCTCGGGGAGGCCGATCGCGCCGTCGGCGCCGGCCAGCTCGACGAGGGTCCACATCCCCTTGAAGGCCTTCGCCGCGAAGAGCAGGCCGTAGTGGAGGGCCATCACCGCCGGACGATCGTCGATGGGCAGGATCCCGCTGCCGCCGACCTCGAGGTCGATGGCGAAGGGATCGAGGTCGAAGGCCAGGCCCAGATCGAGGCGCACCGCCGCGGCGCCGGGGCTCCAGCGCTCGGACCGGTAGAAGCTCACCGGCCGCAGCGAGGCCGAGCGCATGGAGGCGGCCTCGGCCCCGAGCCCGGGCGCGGTGGGGACGCGGCCGCGCAGGGCCGCGCCGTAGCGGAAGCCCCCGTCGAGGCCCATCTGCACGTACCGGCTGCCCCGGGCGCCGATGGCGAGGTTGCCGAGCACCGGCTGGGCCACCGAGCCGCTCGGGCCGGCGTAGCCGAAGGGGAGCTCGGCGACGAAGGCGATCTCCTCGGCGATGCGCAGGTCGATCCCCACCGGGAGGACCAGCCCGTTGTCCGAGCCGAGGCGGGCGAAGGAGGTGCCCAGGGAGAAGACGTTGGCCGGGGTCAGGTCGGTGAGGTGCAGGGGGCGGGGCCCCACCGCCTGGGCCGCCGCGCTCGCGGGCGCGAGGGCCAGCCCGGCGAGGACGAGGAGGGCGAGGATCGGTCGGCGCACGCTCACGGGCCGCGCTCCAGGCGCCGCTCGAGGAAGTCGAGGCGATCGTTGCCCCAGAAGAGCTCCTCCCCGACGAAGATCGCGGGCGCCCCGAAGGCGCCCCGGGAGACGGCCTCCTCGGTGTTGGCCTTGAGGCGCTCCTTCACGTGCCCGGAGTCCGTGCGCTCGAGCAGACCCTTCGGCGCGCCGATGGCCTTCAGCGCCTCGGCCAGGACCGCCGGATCGGCGAGGTCCTTCCCCTCCACCCACATGTCGGCGAAGAGGCGGCGGGCCAGGGGGACCTGGTGACCCCGCTCCTCGGCCGCCACCGCCAGGCGCATGGCCCGCAGGGTGTTCACGGGGAAGTGAGGGTTCATCCGGTAGGGGACCTCGTAGAAGGCCGCCCACTGCTCCAGATCCCGCAGCATCCAGCGGGCCTTGGACGCGCTGGTCTCGGCCGGCGAGATCGTCCCGAGGGACTTGAAGACCCCCCCGAGGAGGAAGGGGCGCCAGGCCAGCACCGCCCCGGTGCGCTCGATCAGCGCCTCGATCCGGGTGGAGGCCAGGTAGCTGTAGGGACTTCCGAAGTCGTAGAAGAGCTCGACGGTCTCGGCCATGGGAGAGAGAGGATACTACGGGCCCCCCCTCGCGCCAGGCGGTGATTTCGGGCGCCTCGCCCGGGCGCCACACGGCGCTGGTGGCTGGCGCGAGCCTGGCATAGAGTGACGACATCATGGCGCGCATTCTCGTGGTCGATGATTCGCTGGCTGCCGGCCGGCAGCTCGAGCGCCTGCTGGTCGAGCAGGGCTCCCACGACGTGATCCACCATGCCCGCAACGGGGCCGAGGCCGTGAAGCAGTTCGTGGCCGACGCTCCGGAGCTGGTGATGATGGACATCGTGATGCCGGTCATGGACGGCCTGCAGGCGCTGCGGGCGATCCTCGGGCGGGACGCGGGGGCGCGCGTGATCATGGTTTCCTCTGTCGGGGGCGTGGGTGAGAAAGTGAACGAGGCCCTCCGACTGGGTGCGCGAGCAGTCGTCTCCAAGCCTTTCGAGGCCGAAGAGGTGCTCGCCACGGTGGAGCGAGTCCTGGCGGAAGAGAGCTAGAGGCAAGCGTGTCGGTCAAATTCTTCGGACAGTATCTTCTAGAGCGCGGCACCATCTCCCGCGAGGCGCTCCTGAAGGCCCTCGAGCTTCAGGACACCCGCAACCTGCGGCTGGGCGACTACGCCGTCCGGCGCGGCTACCTCACCGAGGCCCAGAGTGAGCAGATCAACCGGATCCAGCTCACCGAGGACAAGCGCTTCGGCGAGATCGCCAAGGAGAAGGGGCTCCTCACCGAGGAGCAGATCGGGGAGCTGCTCACCCTCCAGCAGAACGACTACCTGATGCTGGGCGAGGCCCTCCTCGAGGTCGGCCCGCTCGATCGGCAGACCCTCGAGGCCGAGCTGAAGAACTTCAAGGCCGATCAGGAGAAGTACCTCACCGACGACGTGATCTTCCCGCCGGGCGTGAAGGAGCCCTCGCTCCTGGCCATCCCCATCGATCTGACCGCGAAGATGCTGCTGCGCATCGCCGCGGTCACCTCGAAGATCGGCGAGGGCGAGCGCAGCGAGCGCCCGCCGGTGGCGCGCCTGATCTCGGTGGCGGTGGACTTCAGCGGCGGCCTCACCGCCAAGTACCTCCTCTCGCTCTCCGAGGACATCGCTCGCAAGGTGGCCCTGCCCATGCTGGGCGAGGATCCCGGCGACGATCACGAGGCGGTGATCGACAGCGTGCGCGAGCTCTGCAACGTGATCTGCGGCAACTCGGCGGCCAAGCTGGCCCAGCTGGGCAAGGCCGTGGAGATCGGTCCGCCGATGATGGTCGAGGGGCCTCTGCCTGCGCACGAGCAGGCGATCCTCTTCCCCCTCCACGTCGCCGACGGAGCAGCCGAGGTCCGCATCCTGCGCTAGCAGGGCCCTGCCTTGAGCGAACCCGGGCTGATCGAGGTGCTCGGCCCGGGGGGCCGGCTGGCCGAGGCGAGTGAGGGCTACGAGGACCGCCCGCAGCAGCGGCGCATGGCCGACGCCGTCGCGCGGGCCCTCGCCCGGGGGCACCACCTCACGGTGGAGGCCGGCACCGGCACCGGCAAGACCCTGGCCTACCTCCTGCCGGCCGTCCTCTCGGGCCGGCGGATCGTCGTCTCGACGGCCACCAAGGCGCTGCAGGATCAGGTCTTCGAGAAGGACCTCCCCCTCCTCGCCGAGGTCCTCGGGCGGCCCATCTCCGCCGCGCGCCTCAAGGGTAGGGGCAACTACGTCTGCCTGACCCGCAAGGCCCGCTTCGACGCCCAGCCCACCTTCGAGCGGCGGGAGGAGGGGGCCACCTACGACGCGATCGACGCCTGGGTGAAGACCACCGAGAGCGGGGACAAGGCCGAGCTGCACGCCGTGCCCGAGACCCACTCCGCCTGGTCCCAGATCTGCTCGACCTCCGACTCCTGCACCGGCCAGAAGTGCGAGGCCTGGGAGCTCTGCTTCGTGACCCGCGAGCGGGAGAAGGCGGCGCAGGCCCAGGTGGTCGTGGTCAACCACCACCTCTTCTTCGCCGATCTGTCCCTGAAGTCCTCCTCCGCCGGGCAGCTGGGGGGCGCCGAGGTGATCCCCCCCTACGAGGCGGTGATCTTCGACGAGGCCCACGCCCTGGAGGACGTGGCCACGACCTTCTTCGGGGTGAGCTTCTCCTCCCGTCAGTGCACCGACCTGGCCCGGGACGCCGGCCGCGTCGCGGCGGCGCAGCCCGAGCTCGCCAGCGCGTTGGGCGAGGCGGCCGCGAGGCTGGAGCGGCGCGCCAAGGCCTTCTTCGCCTGCCTCCCCGGCGAGGAGGGGCGCGGCGCCCTCGAGCCCCGCACGGTCGAGGACTGCCTGGAGGAGCGCGACGCCCTGCGGGAGGCCCTGAAGCTGCTGGCGGCGGTGGCCTCGGAGGCGCGGGAGGACGAGGAGGTCCAGAGCCTGGGCCGCCGGGCCCGGGAGGGCGAGTCGGCCCTCTTCCTGGTGACGACCCTCGACGATCCCACGCTGGTCTACTGGATGGACCGGCGGGCGCGCAGCACGGTCCTGCAGGCCTCGCCCATCGACGTGGCGCCGGTGCTGCAGGAGATCCTGCTGCGGCAGGTGGACGTCTGCACCTTCACCTCGGCGACCCTGGCCACCAACGGCGGCCTGGGCTTCTTCCAGAACCGGATCGGTCTGGTGGAGGAGGGCGAGGAGCGCTTCGAGCAGGAGAGCCTGATCCTCGACTCCCCCTTCGACTACGAGCGGCAGGCCGCCCTCTACGTCCCCACCGGCCTGCCCGAGCCCAACCGCCCGGGCTTCGTCGAGGCGGTGGCCGAGGAGGCCCTGCAGCTCATCGAGCTCACCGGCGGGCGGGCCTTCGTGCTCTGCACGAGCCGCCGCAACATGTTCGCGATCCACGATCTCATCGCGGGCCGCTTCGACGCGCCCCTCTATCTGCAGGGGCAGGCGCCCAAGCAGGCCCTCCTCGAGCGCTTCCAGGAGGCCCCCTCGGTGCTGGTCGCCACCCAGAGCTTCTGGGAGGGCGTGGACGTCCCGGGGGACGCGCTCTCCCTGGTGATCATCGACAAGCTCCCCTTCGCCTCCCCGGGCGATCCGATCGTCGCGGCCCGGATGCGGGCCCTCGAGGAGGCGGGGAAGAGCGCCTTCGGTCACTACCAGCTGCCCCAGGCGGCGCTGGCCCTCAAGCAGGGCTTCGGCCGGCTGATCCGGACCCGCCGCGATCGGGGCATCGTCGCCATCTGCGACGAGCGCCTGGCGACCCGCCGCTACCGGGGTCACTTCCTGCGTACGCTGCCGCCGGCGCCGCGCTTCCGGGACCGGGACGCGCTCGCGCTCTGGTGGGCCGAGGCGCGGGAACAACTGGATTCCAGGGCAGGGGCTTCTCCGGTAGGCTAGCGCCGGTCATGCAGCTGAATGCCGCTCAGCGCGAGCTCGCGCTCAAGATCGTCTATTACGGGCCCGGGCTGTCCGGAAAGACGACCAACCTCCAGGCGATCCACAAGCGCCTGGATGCGGCCTCCCGCGGCCGGCTGATGACCCTGGACACGGCGGACGATCGGACCCTCTTCTTCGACCTGCTGCCGATCTACTTCCAGTCCGAGGGCGGGCTGAAGGTGAAGATCAAGCTCTACACGGTGCCGGGGCAGGTCATGCACAACTCGACCCGCCGGCTGGTGCTGCGCGGGGCGGACGGGATCGCCTTCATCGCCGACAGCCAGCGCAGCCAGAGCCGCGCCAACAACGAGTACTGGCAGAACATGCTCTCGAACCTGCGGGAGAACGGCATCGAGTACGGGAAGATCCCGATCGCGGTGCAGTTCAACAAGCGGGACCTGCCCGACATCCGTTCGAGCGAGGAGCTCGGCGAGATCGCCGAGCGGGGCCGGGAGCCCATCTTCGAGGCCATCGCCATCCAGGGGATCGGCGTCCTGGAGACCTTCCACGGGCTCCTGCGCATGACCTGGCGGGACCTCGAGGCGAAGCATGACCTGAAGCGAAAGTTCGGGCTCAGAGAGGACGAGTTCCTCCGGTCGGTCTTCGAGAAGCTCGACACCACGGGCTGCGACCTGCCGCCCGAGATCCTGGGGGGGGAATCGTGATGGAAGGCTCGGCGCCGAGCTCCGGCATCGACCGGACGCCCACCCTCAAGGAGCTGGTCCCCCGGGAGGCCTTCACGGACCTCTGCCGCAGCTACGTCGACCTCTACGGTATCGGTATCAAGGTCTTCGACGCCGACGGCACCCGCCTGGTCGACCTCAAGGTCGGCAACGGCGACTTCTGCGGCTACGTCTTCAGCAAGGGGAACGGGCGGCAGCAGTGCACCGCAACCGTCGGCCGGGTGAAGGACACCCCCTTCGAGCTCGGCGCGCTCCAGGGCAAGGCCCTCCCCGAGAAGGTCGCCATCGCGACCTGCTTCACGGGCCTCCGCTACGTGACCCTGCCGATCATCCACGAGCTCGATCTGCTCGGGAAGGTGATCTTCGGGCCCTTCCGCCCCGCCGAGCTGGCCGAGCTGCCCGCCACCGTGACCTCCCTCTCCGCCGACTTCGACGTCGCGGAGGCCCTCGGCTACATCGAGAAGGTCCGCCAGGCGCCGGACGCCACCATCCTGAAGATCATGGAGCACTTCTGGCTGGTGCTCGAGGTGATCATCCACGCGGGCTACCAGGCGCAGCTCACCAGCACGATGCACATCGAGTCGGTGACCGAGTCGCACCGGGAGCTGATGCACAAGAACCGGCAGCTCGAGGAGTCCCTCGAGAAGCTCAAGGAGCTCGACCGCCTCAAGTCGAACTTCCTGGCCACGGTGAGCCACGAGCTGCGCACCCCCCTGACCAGCGTCATCGGCTACTCCGAGATGCTCCTCGAGGGGCTCGCCGGCGACCTCCAGCCCGAGCAGACCGAGTACGTGCGCACGATCATGGAGAAGGGCGAGAACCTCCTCCAGATCATCTCGTCGATCCTCGACATCTCGAAGATCGAGAGCGGCAGCGTGCAGCTCTCCCTCGGGGAGGTCGACATGGCCGAGGTCGCGCGGGCGGCGATCAGCACGGTGCTGCCGCAGGCTCAGCGCAAGGAGCTGAAGCTCGACACCCGCCTCGAGACCGCCCTGCCGCGGGTGCCCGCCGATCGGTCCAAGGTGCGGCAGTGCATGGTGAACCTGCTGGCCAACGCCGTGAAGTTCACGCCCGACGGGGGCACCGTGATCCTCGAGGTGCAGCGCTACACCGGCCCGCGGCGGCGGGTGCCCGACGATCCCGACGGCGCCTTCGATCTCTTCGAGCCGCGCGAGAACCACTTCGTCCGGGTGGCGGTGATCGACTCGGGGATCGGCATCCCGCCGGACAAGCTCGATCGGGTCTTCGACACCTTCTACCAGGTCGACAACAGCCCGACCCGCGAGTACGGCGGCACCGGGCTGGGCCTCTCGATCGTGAAGTCCTACGTCGAGGCGCACGGCGGCGAGATCTGGGTGGACAGCAACATGGGCGGGGGCAGCACCTTCGCCTTCCTGCTGCCCCTCGAGGCCACCACCGGCGTCCCCCTGCCTCCGGAAAAGAGCAGCCGGTGAGTCGCATACTGGTGGTCGAGGACGATGAGGCCATCCGCAAGATGGAGGAGCGGATCCTCGTCGAGGCGGGGCATCAGGTGGACCTCTGCGTGGACGTCGCCGGGGCGCGGATCCGGCTGGCCGCGCCGAACCTGCCCGACCTCGTGGTCCTCGACCTGATGATGCCCGGCGACTCGGGCCTCGACCTCTCCCGGGAGATGCGCGCCGATCCGCGCCTCGAGAAGATCCCGGTGGTGGTGGTCACCGCCCGCACCGGGGCCGAGGCCATGCGGGCCGGCTTCGACGCCGGCGCGACCCACTACCTCTCCAAGCCCTTCACCAAGCAGAAGCTGCTGGAGATCGTCGAGCTCGCCCTGGGCGAGAGCGAATGAGCCGCGCGGGGGCGCCGCCCGGGGACGAGCTGCGGATCCTCGCCGACTGGCTCTCCCTCTTCCCCACGGCCGGCCCCCGGGTGGTGATCGGCCCCGGTGACGACGCCGCGGCCCTGCGCTGCGCGCCGGGGAAGGTGCTGGTGACCACCACCGACGCCATGGTGGAGGGCGTCCACTTCCTCCGGGAGGCCTTCCCGGCGCGGGCGGTGGGGCGCAAGGCCCTGGCGGTGAACCTCTCGGATCTGGCCGCCATGGGGGCGAGCTCCCGCTGGCTGCTCTGCTCCCTGGTGATCCCCCCCGGCCTCGGCCGCCGCTGGCTGCGCGAGGCGGGCGAGGGCATGGCCGGGCTCTGCCGGGCCGAGGGCGTGACCCTGGTGGGCGGCAACATCAGCGCCGGGCCGAAGCTCGAGCTGCACCTCACCCTCCTGGGGGAGGCCGACCCCGCCCGCCTGCTGCGCCGCTCCGGCGCCCGGGAGGGGGACGGGATCTGGGTCAGCGGGACCCTGGGCGACGCGGCCCTGGGGCTCTCCCGGCTCCAGGGCCTCTCGCGGCCCCCGGCGCGGCCGGGGAAGCTGCAGCTGCGCCAGCTCGAGCCCACCGCGCGCACCGTGCTCGGGAGGGCCCTGGCCGGCCGGCAGCTGGCCAGCGCCTGCCTCGACGTCTCGGACGGGCTGGCCCTCGACCTGCGGCGCCTCTGCGAGGCCTCGGGGGTGGGGGCGAGGATCGCCCTGGAGCACCTGCCCCTCTCCGCCCCCGCCCGCCGCGCCCTCTCCCGGATGGAGGATCCCTGGGCGCCGCCGGTGAGCGGCGGCGAGGACTACGAGCTGCTCTTCACCGTCCCGCCCGGGAAGACCCGCGCCCTGGAGCGCTTCCTCGCCCGCAGCGGCCACGCGGCGACCCGCATCGGGGAGATCACGCAGGAGCGAAGGGTGAAGCTGGTGCTGCCGGGGGGGAAGGTGTACCGGCCGGCGAGCCTGGGGTACCGGCACCAGGCCTGAGCCCTCCGGGGAGAGGCCGTGTACGTGGACGTGCACGTACACGGGTTTTCCCCGGCACCTCGGATTCGCGTTATGCTGCCCGTCTCGACATCAAAAGGGGGCATAGCGGGCGTGCGGGTCACCCTCTTCACCAAGATCTTCCTCGGTTACTTCCTGCTGCTGGCGGTCTCGCTGGCGATGCCGGAGATCCTCTCCCAGACCTCGGCGCCGCTGGACATGCGGCCCTGGATCACCCTGGGCCTGGGCGTGGCCCTCTCCCTCGGGCTGGCCTGGCTCCTCTCCCGGATCCTGGGCCGGGTGAGGACCCTCAACGCCTTCGCCGAGCAGATCTCCCGGGGCGATCTCTCCCGCCCCCTCGAGGCCGGCAGCAGCGTGCTGGGCAAGGACGAGGTGGACGACCTCACGACCTCGGTCATCCACATGCAGGAGAACCTGCGCGATCTGGTCGGCCACATCCAGCGCTCCTCCAGCGCCCTCTCCGAGGCCTCCAGCGACCTGCAGTCCTCCGCCCAGCAGATGAGCTCCTCCTCCTCGGGGGTGAGCGAGTCCATCGAGCAGATCGCCTCGGGCACCGAGCTCCAGAAGGAGCTGGTCGATCGCACCTCGATGCTGATCGCCGAGATCGCCTCCTCGATCTCCCGCACCGCCATCTCCGCCGAGGACGCCGCGCGCAGCTCCTCCCAGAGCAGCGCCTCCGCCCAGTCGGGCGGCCGGGCCGCCAACCTCGCCGGCGAGCGGCTCGGCAAGGTCTTCGAGCGGATCGAGAACGCCTCGGAGACCGTCTTCGACTTCGGCACCCAGACCCAGCAGATCGGCAAGGTGGTCTCGGTCATCGCCACCATCGCCCAGCAGACCAACCTGCTGGCGCTCAACGCCACCATCGAGGCCGCCCGCGCTGGCGAGTATGGCCGGGGCTTCGCGGTGGTCGCCGAGGAGGTGCGCAAGCTCGCCGAGCAGGCCGGCCGCTCGGCGGATCAGATCTCCCGGATCGCCGAGGACATCGACCACTCCGCCGAGACCGTCGTCAGCGCCATGCGCGAGGCCACGGAGGAGCTGCGGGCGGGCCGCACCGACCTGACGGCCCTGATCGAGTCCCTCCAGGGCATCGTCCGTCAGGCGATGCGGGGCGCCGAGAAGGTCGACCTCATCTCCGAGTCCGCGCGCCAGCAGCTCGAGGGCAGCGAGGAGATGGTGAAGGCGACCAAGAACATCTCGGCCGTGGCCCAGAACAACGTCGAGGCCACCGAAGAGGTGCGCAGCGTGATCGGCGAGCAGGCCCGCTCGATGCAGCAGATGGCCGACAGCGCGCAGGAGCTGCTCTCCCTCTCCCGGGAGCTCGAGGACATCACCTCCAGGTTCCGCCTGTGAGTGGGGATCTCCACTACGTCCGCTTCGAGGCCCGGGGCGATCTCTTCGCCCTCCCTCTGCGGGAGGTGCGCGAGGTGATCGAGCCCTCGGCCCTCACGCCCATCCCCCACGGGCCCCGCTCGGCCCTGGGGGTGATGAATCATCACGGTCGGGTGGTCACCCTGATCGACCTTCGCTCCCTCCTGCTGGGTGAGCAGCCGGCCTCTCCCGCGATCTGCCTCCTCCTCGACGCTCCCGACCGGAGAGTGGCGCTGGGGGTGGACCGCGTCGAGGGGATCGGCCCGCTGCACGTCGAGGAGGGGCTCGCCCGGCTGGGTCAGAGAGCCGTCTCGGTTCTGAACTCGGCCCGTGTCTTCGATGCGGTGGACTTGTCCTTCGACCAAGGGGGCATGGTAGAGTCCACTTCGCAAACTTTGGAGGAGCTCTAGATGCCCAAGCGTGTTCTGGTGGTGGACGACGCCATCTTCATGCGCAACATGATCAAGGACATCTTCGCCCAGGCGCCCGATTTCGAGGTCGTCGGCGAGGCCGTCCACGGGCTCGAGGCCGTCGAGAAGTACAAGGAGCTCAAGCCCGACGTCACGATCATGGACATCGTGATGCCCTTCAAGAGCGGCATCGATGCGACGCGTGAGATCGTCAAGTACGACGCGGAAGCGACCATCGTGATGTGCTCTGCCCTCGGGCAGGAGCAGCTGGTCATGGAGGCCATCGAGGCGGGAGCCGCCGACTTCATCGTCAAGCGCTTCAACGCCGACGAGGTCCTCAAGGTGGTGCGCAAGGTCCTCGGCGAGGGCTGAGGCCCGGAGGGCTAGCGCCATCGCCAACCCGGAGCCGTCGTGACGCTCGACATGTCCCGCTACCTGGACCTCTTCGTCCAGGAGGCCGGTGAGCATCTCGAGGCCATGGGGCGGGGTCTGGTCGAGCTCGAGAAGAGCCCCGGCCCCGAGCACCTCGACGCGATCTTCCGCCACGCCCACTCGCTCAAGGGGATGGCGGGCTCGATGGGCTTCATCCCCATCACCGAGCTCGCCCACCGCCTCGAGGATCTGATGGCCGCCGCCCGCTCGGGGGCGCTGGAGCTCGGGGCCGAGCACATCGACGTGGCCCTGGAGGTCACCGATCTCCTGGTGGGGCTGGTCGGCACCGCGGCCGAGACCGGCTCGGTGGACACCTGGCCGGCAGGGGGCGAGGCCCTCTTCAAGCGCCTCGAGGAGCTGACGCCCGAGCCGGACGGGGAGAGCGCCCTGCTGCCGGCGGCCGCCACGGCGCTGCCCGCGCCGGCCCCCGCTCCCCAGGCCCCCCTGCAGGCGAAGGAGGGCGGCGCGCCGCTCTTGCGGGTGAGGGCCACCATCGACCCCGAGTCGAAGGTCCCGGGGGTGCGGGCCTTCCTGGTGCACAAGCGCCTCTCCGAGCACGGCGAGGTCCTGCGCTGCGCCCCCAGCCTGGAGGAGATCAAGGCCGGCCGGCTGCTCGACGGCGGGGTCTCCATCGTCCTGCAGACCGAGGCCGGGGTGGGGACCCTGGACCGGGTGCTCTCGAACATCGCCGAGGTCGAGGAGATCTCGATCGAGCTCTACGAGGCCGAGGGCGAGCGAGAGCCCTCCTCCGCGCCGAAGCTCGAGCCGGCGGGCGGGCGGGGCAACACCATCCGGGTGAGGACCGATCTGCTCGACGAGCTGATGGACAGCGCCGGTGAGCTCCTCCTGGGGGTCCATCACCTGCGCAGCCTGCTGCCGGACGACGACCTCGAGGGGGCGCCCGGGCCGATGCACGACGCCGTGGACCGCCTCGACAAGGTGGTGCGGGAGGTCAACCGCCAGGTCGTCCAGGCGCGGATGACGCCGATCGGGGTCCTCTTCGATCGCCTGCCGCGCACCGTGCGGGACGTGGCGCGGAAGGTCGGGAAGCCGGTGGAGCTCAAGCTCGAGGGCTCGGAGATCGAGCTGGACCGGGCGATCCTCGACGAGATCGACGCACCGCTGACGCACCTGGTGCGCAACGCGGTGGATCACGGCTTCGAGGCGGCCGAGCAGCGCAACGCGCGCGGCAAGCCCTCCACCGGTCAGCTGGTGGTCAGCGCGCAGCGGGACCGGGACCGGGTGATCATCTCGGTGCGCGACGACGGCGGCGGGATCGATTCGGCGCGGATCGGCGAGAAGGCCGTGGCCACCGGGAAGATCAGCGAGCTCGAGCTCGATCAGCTCACCGAGCGCGAGGTGTTGATGCTGGCGGCCCTGCCGGGGCTCTCCACCAAGGAGGAGGTCTCCGAGGTCTCCGGCCGCGGCGTGGGCCTGGACGTCGTGCGGGACACCGCCGAGGGCCTCGGCGGCACGATGGAGATCGACTCGGTGGTGGGAGAGGGGACGACCTTCACCCTGCGCCTCCCCCTCACCGTGGCGATCCAGCGCCTGCTCCTGGTGGCCTCGGAGGCCCAGACCTTCGCCGTGCCGGTGAACAAGGTGCTGCACGTGGAGCAGGTCGAGCCGGAGTCCTGGAGCCAGGCCCACGGTCAGCCGGTGGTGCCCTTCCAGGACGGCCTCATCCACGCCTACGACCTGCGCGACTGGCTCGGCCAGCGCGAGCCGCCGGACCTGCCGCGGCCCCACGTGATCGTCGAGAACGAGGCCGGTGAGCCGATCTCGATCGCCGTCGATCGCCTCAAGGGGCACCTCGAGGCGCTGATCAAGCCGCTCGAGGCACCGCTCCAGCGCGTCTCGGGGCTCTCGGGCGTCGCCTTCCTGCCGGAGGGGCGGCCTGTTTTCGTGATCGATCTTGCGTCCGTGGCGCGTACATCCGAACATTGGACGCGTCGGGGCGGCTACTAGGAGGGGAGCGACAACGTGACCGAAGCGCCTCAGCAGACCACTCCCATGGATCCCAGCAAACTCACCCACGTCCAGCTCGACGCCCTGCGCGAGGTGACCCACACCGGCTGCGGCGCCGCCGCGACGGCCCTCTCCCAGCTCATCGGGGGCCAGCCGGTGGACCTGCAGGTGGTCGAGGCCGGCGTCGTGGCGCCCGGCGAGGTCGCCCCGCGCCTCAACGGTGAGGCCGGCGAGATCTGGGGAGTGCAGCTCGAGCTGCGCGGCGGCATGGAGGGCACCCTCCTGCTGGCCTACAACCACCAGGACGCCCGCGCGCTGACCACCCTCCTGGCCGGCGAGAAGGCCCTGGACGCCGAGGGCGCCTTCACCGACCTGGGCCTCTCCTCCCTGGCCGAGCTGGGCAACATCCTCGCCTCCGCCTACCTCACCGCCGTCGGCACCGTCACCGGCCTGATCCTCCTGCCCTCCGTGCCCACCGTCGTGCACGGGACCAACCAGTCCCTGGCCAGCTCCATCCTCCGGGAGGCCGAGGGCGAGGAGCGGCTGCTCCTGCTCGAGACGCGGCTGACGGCCGAGGGGCCGGCGCCCTTGAGCGGGCATCTGATCATCGCGGCTCGGCCCAAGGGGATCGGGACGCTGCTGTCTGCGCTGAATCTCTAGATTCCTCGGGGATCTACGGCGCTCCCCTGGTTCTTGGCCCGATTTGCGCGGCGTGGTTTCGAGGTGTTCGGGTTTCCGACACGGCTCACGGCTCACGGCTGACGGCTCACGGCTGACGGCTGACGGCTCACGGCTGACGGCTCACGGCTGACGGCTGACGGCTCACGGCTGACGGCTCACGGCTCACGGCTCATCGAGGTCGAAGTCGGGAGCTGGGGGTGAAGCGGGTCTGTCAGGGTCGGGTGGTATCTGCACGATTCACCTTCCGGGGCGTGGCCGCTCTCGTCGCCGGCCCCACTGCGGGTGAGGGCCGTCGCCGAGAGCGGCCCTCTCCCCCATCAAGGAGGTCGTTCATGCAGACCCAGGCACTCCCCCCGGTCCTTCCTCACAAGCGCTACCAGGCCTTCAAGCTGGCAGTGGAGCTCGCCTGCCAGATCAACGAGGCGAAGGTAGGTGGCGGCCAGGGTGCGCTCCGCGACCAGGTGCGCAGAGCCGCCAACTCTGTTGCGCTCAACATCGCAGAAGGCGCTGGCCGAGCGGGCAACGATCGCCTGGCGTTCTTCCGCATCGCGCGGGCTAGCGCCTGCGAGACCTCGGCTGCCATCGAGCTCCTCGAGGCCTTCGGGGCCCTCTCCCCGCAGGTCGCCAGCGAGACCCAGCACCTCTGCGACCGGCTCTACGCACTCCTCACGAAGATGGCCGAGCTCGACAGGCCCTAGGCGCACCCCTTTCAGACCCTGGCTCCGCTCGAACCCTTGCCGGGCCGTGAGCCGTGAGCCGTGAGCCGTGTCGGTCCACTGGAGCCCTCGAAAGCTCGCCGGATCACGACCGGGCTCGCTCCCCCTCTTGTGCCCCCCCGAAGTCGGAGTACCTTCTCTCCCCATGGATCGCCGCGCCCTAGAGGCCCTCCTGAAGAAGGTCGCCACCGGAAAGACCTCCCCGAGCGCCGCCCTCGAGCAGCTCGAGGGCTTCCCCTACGCCGAGCTCGAGGACCTTGGGGTCACCCTGGACACCCACCGCGCCCTGCGGACGGGCTATCCGGAGGTGGTCTACGGAGAGGGGAAGTCGGACGCCCAGCTGATGGCGATCGTCGGGAAGCTGCTCGAGAAGGAGACCCGGGTGCTGGTGACCCGCCTCGACGAGGCGCGGGGCCAGGCGCTGGTGGAGCGCTTCGGGGGGACCTTCCACGCCCTGGCGCGCTGCTACGAGCGAGAGGCCGGGGCGAAGCTGCGGCCGAAGGGCAAGACGGTCACGGTGGTGAGCGCGGGGGCCTCGGACGCGCCGGTGGCGGCCGAGGCGATCTTGAGCGCCCGGGTGCACGGCGCCCGCACCGAGCAGATCACCGACGTCGGCGTCGCGGGCATCCACCGCCTGACCCGGCACAAGCGGGGGCTGATGGAGGCCGGGGTGCTGGTGGTGGTCGCGGGCATGGAGGGCGCGCTGGCCTCGGTGGTCGCGGGCCTGACCGGCCGGCCGGTGATCGCGGTGCCCACCTCGGTGGGCTACGGGGCGGCCTTCGAGGGGATGGCGGCCCTCCTGGGGATGCTCAACAGCTGCGCCCCGGGGGTCAGCGTGGTGAACATCGACAACGGCTTCGGCGCCGGGCGGCTGGCGGCGCAGCTGGCGAGGGAGCTGAAGTGACGCGCTGGCTGCACCTCGACCCGGTCGGCGGCATCGCCGGCGACATGACCCTGGCGGCGCTCATCGATCTGGGCGCCTCCCTGGAGCGGATCCGCGAGGGCCTCGAGGCCCTCGGCCTGGAGCCCTTCGAGATCGTCACGGCCCGGGCCGAGGTGGGCGCCCTGGTGGGCACCTCCCTCGAGGTGGTGGTCGAGGGGCACCCGCCCTCCCGGGACTGGCGCGACATCCGGCCCCTCCTTCAGGGGGCGGCCCTCCCCGAGCGGGCCCGGCGCCGGGCGCTGGCGGCCTTCGAGGCCCTGGCCGTCGCCGAGGGGAAGGCCCACGGCGTGCCCCCGGAGACGGTCCACTTCCACGAGGTGGGGGCGGTGGACGCCCTGGTCGACATCGTCGGCTGCGCCCTGGCCCTGGAGGAGCTCGGCGTGGAGAAGGTCAGCGCCAGCCCGCCGCCGCTGGGCCGGGGGGTGACGGACTCCTCCCACGGGCCGATCCCGATCCCGGTGCCGGCGGTGCTCCGCCTGCTCGAGGGCCTCCCGGTGGTGGGCACCGAGGTGGAGGGAGAGCGGGTCACCCCCACCGGCGCGGCCCTGCTGGCCTCCCTCTGCGAGGGGCGGGTGGGGGCGATGCCCGCCCTGCGGATCGAGGCCACCGGCCACGGCGCCGGGCGGGCCCGCTTTTCCGACCGTCCGAACATCGTCCGGGCGATCCTCGGCGAGGTCGAGGAGGCGAGCGTGGGCGCCGGCGAGGTCTGGGTCCAGGAGACGAACCTCGACGACCTCTCCCCCGAGCTGATCGCCGCCTGCGCCGAGGCCGTCTTCGGCGCCGGGGCCCTCGACGTCTGGGTCACGCCGGTGGGGATGAAGAAGGGGCGCCCGGGTCACCTGATCACGGCGCTCTCCCGGGAGGAGGAGCGGGCGGCGGTGGCCGAGGCCCTGCTGCGCCACAGCTCCTCCTTCGGGCTGCGGGCCCACCGGGCCCAGCGGCTGGAGCTCGAGCGGGACTTCGTCCGGGTGGTGACCCGCTTCGGCGAGGTGCAGGTGAAGGTCGGCCGGCTGCGGGGCGAGGTGACGAGCCGCACCCCCGAGCTCGAGGACTGCGCCCGCCTCGCCCGGGAGGCCGGGGTGCCGGTGCGAGAGGTCTACACGGCGGCCCTGGCCGCCGCCGACGCCCTGGCCGCGGCCGGCGGCTGACGCGCTCACTTCCTCGGGGGCAGGCCCCGCGCGTGATACTCTCCCGGGGGCGATGAAACCGGGTCGGCAGCACATCATCATCGCCGCGGACGACCGCTCCGTCGGCGAGGAGCTCGAGCGGATCCTCCAGGAGGAGGGTCACGAGATCGAGCTGGTGCCCTTCTCTCCGCCGCCGCAGGTGGTCGAGGCCAACGTGGTGCTGGTGGTCCCGCCCCAAGAGGGCGCGCTGGAGACGGACACCTGCCACGCCGTCAGCGAGTGGAACCTCGAGGGCAAGACCGTCCTCGCGGTGCTCGACCCGGAGGCGCCCTGGGTGGCCGAGATGGAGAGGATGGAATGCACCGACATCATCCGGCTGCCGCTCTCGCCCCTGGAGGTGCGCACCCGCGTCCGGGCGACCCTGCAGGCGGTGGACCTGCGCCGGGAGCTGACGGTCCAGGCCGCCGACCTCGAGCACCTCCTGGCCCTCGGCCGCCAGATCAGCGCGACCCTCGACGTCGAGGAGATCCTCTACCAGCTGGTCACCGAGCTGGCCGAGCGGGTCCACGTCTCCCGCTGCTCCCTGGTCCTGGTGGACGAGGCGAAGAACCGGGGCCTGGTGATGGCCACGAGCGACGACCGGCAGGTGCACGACCTCGCCATCGATCTCGCCGACTACCCCGAGCTGCAGGAGGTCATCCGCTCCCGCAACTCGCTGGTGATCGACGACATCGCCTCCGAGCCCCTGCTGGAGGGGGCTCGGGGCACCCTCTCCGAGCAGCAGGTGGGCTCGCTGGCCTGCTACCCCCTCATCGTCGACGAGGAGATCCTCGGGGTGCTGGTGCTGCGGGGCGATCGGGGCCGGGCCTCCTTCAGCGACCGCGAGCTCTCCTTCGCCGGCGCGGGCGCCCACGCCGTGGCCATCGCCGTGCGCAACGCCCGCCTCATCGAGCGGATCCGCTACGAGCGGGAGGAGGAGAGCGAGAAGCGCGAGGAGGTCGAGCGCCGCCTCGAGGACCTGCGCAGCTTCGAGGATCTCTTCCAGCACGTGGGGGAGGGGCTGCTCCTGGTCGACCGCGAGGGCGTGATCACCGGCGCCAACCCCTGGGCTCACACCCAGCTGCACTTCCTCGATCCGCTGGTGGGCACTCGCTTCGACTCGATCGTCGAGAGCGAGGCCGATCGCCAGCGCCTCCTCACCCTGCCCACCGGTGAGCGGAGCGAGAACCGGGGCGAGATCCGGGTCCCGGGCCGGGAGGGCGGCGAGCGCGTCCTCTCCGTGCTGGCCTCGGCCCTCTCCGAGGGCGCCACGGTCTTCTCCCTGCGGGACGTCACCGAGCAGCACCGCCTGGCCGAGGAGCTGCGCAAGACCGGCGACTTCCTCGAGAACCTCATCGACTCCTCGGCCGACGCCATCGTCGCCGCCGACGTGCGCGGCCGGATCATCCTCTGGAACGACGCCGCGGCGCAGATCACCGGCTGGACCCGGGACGAGGCCGTCGAGGAGCTGCACGTCACCCGGATCTACCCCGACGAGTGGGCCTTCGAGGTCATGCGCCAGCTGCGCGCCCCGGAGGGCGGCGGCCGCGGGCGGATCATGAGCACCCGGGTGGATCTGCTGGCCAAGAACGGCGAGCGCATCCCGGTCTCCCTCTCGGCGGCGATCCTCTACGAGGGCGATCGGGAGATCGCCACGATGGGCATCTTCACGGACCTGCGCGAGCGCCTGAAGATCGAGCGCAAGCTCTCCCGGGCGCAGGATCGCCTGGTGCGGACCGAGCAGCAGGCGATGATCGCCGGCCTGGCCGGCATCGCGGCCCACGAGCTGAACCAGCCGCTGACCTCGGTCATGGGCTACGCCGAGCTGCTGCGCCGGCGCCTGGCCGAGGACGACCCGAACCACCGCGCGGTGGAGATCATCTACCGGGAGAGCGAGCGCATGGCGGAGATCGTGCGCAAGATCGGCCGGATCACCCGCTTCGAGACCAAGACCTACCTCGGGGACACCCGCATCGTGGACCTCGAGCGCTCGGCGGAGGACGAACAATGAGCGCCGGTGAGATTCGCCCCGTGGACTCGGCCGGGCTCTCGGCGGCCCTCCACTGGTTCTTCGAGACCTCCGAGATGCCGGTCGTCATCTGCGACCCCCAGCTGAAGATCATCATGGCCAACCACGCCTTCGGCGTGAGGGTGGGCGTGAAGTCCGAGGCAGAGCTGCCGGGGCAGGAGCTGGGCCGGGTGCTGCGCATCGATCTGCCGCCGGTGCGCGACGCCGACGCCGATCAGGAGGTGCTGGTCATCCTCCCCGGCGGCGCCGAGGCGATCGCGACCCTCCGCAGCGTCGAGGAGCACGTGATCGTCTCCCTCGACGCGGGCATCGAGGGCGCCCGCCTCGCCCGCGCCCGCCGGGCCCTCGAGGATCAGGAGCGGGTCTTCGCCATCGGCCGCCTCCTCTCGCTGCTGATGAGCGAGGACGACCTCGTCGGCGTGGTGGCCCAGGCCCTGGGCGACCTCTTCCCCGGCCGGCACTACTGCGTCCGGACGGTGGACGGCGAGAGCCACCAGCTCCTCTCCCTCTACGCCGAGGGGACGCTGCGGCCCAAGGCGCGCGCGGTGATCAGCCTCAAGCGCTCGGCGGTGCGCAAGCTGCGGCTCTCGGATGCGGTGCTCGCCAGCGAGCAGGTCGAGGTCTGCACCGAGCACGAGTTCGTCTTCGAGGAGGGGGAGGTCGGCATCGGGGTGCCCCTGGTGGCCGGCGGCCAGCTCCTGGGGCAGATCGACGTCGAGGGCACGGAGGGGCAGTTCGACGATCGCGAGGCCGACGAGCGGCTGGCCATCGGCCTGGCCAACCAGCTGGCGGTGGCCCTGCGCAACGCCCGCCTGCTCACCGAGGCCCGCTACCTGCGAGGCTACCTCGAGAAGCTCATCGAGCAGGCCAACGCCCTGGTGCTGGCGGTCGATCGCCACGGGCGGATCAACATCTTCAACCGGGCCTGCCAGCGGCTCTCCGGCTTCTCCCGGGCCGAGGTGGCCTCCATGCCCTTCAGCCAGCTGGTGGTGCCCGACCAGCGCGAGCGCCTCGAGCGCCTGCTGGATCTGGCGATGCACGGCCAGAGCGGAGAGAACATCGAGGTGACCGTCCTGCGCCGCGACGGCAAGGAGCGGCAGGTGGCCCTCAACACCGCCCCCATCCTCGGGAAGGACGGGCTGGTCGACAGCGTGGTGGTCATCGGCACCGACCTCTCCCGCCTGGTCGAGCTGGAGCGGCAGGTGGTGCACGCCGAGAAGCTCGCGACCCTCGGGCAGCTCGCCGCCGCGGTGGTCCACGAGCTGAACAACCCGCTGACGAGCATTGTCGCCTACGCCGACGCCCTGCGGGGGCGGATGGAGCTGCTGGGGAACGCCGGCGACCGGAAGAAGGCGGAGAAGATCATGAACGCCGCCGAGCGGATCCTGAAGTTCTCGCGGGATCTGCTCACCTACGCGCGCCCGGGCTCCGAGCAGCGCAGCCGGGTCTCGCTCCAGGACGTGATCGCCGAGTCGGTCCGCTTCTGCGACCACGTCCTCAAGACGGAGGGGGTGGAGGTGCGGGTGGACTGGGAGGAGGGCATCCCCACCATCCACGGCAACCGCGGGCGGCTGCAGCAGGTCTTCGTGAACCTCATCACCAACGCCTGCCACGCCATGAAGGGGGGCGGGAGCCTGGAGATCGTCGGCCGCCTGAGCGAGGGCGTGGCCGAGGTGCGGGTGAACGACAGCGGGCCGGGGCTCTCCCCCGAGATCGCCGCCCGGATCTTCGAGCCCTTCTTCTCCACCAAGGCGCCCGGGCAGGGCACCGGCCTGGGGCTCTCCATCGTCCGCGAGATCATCGGGCGGCACACCGGCACCATCGAGGTCGAGGAGGCGCCAGGGGGCGGGGCGGGCTTCGTGATCCGTCTGCCCGTCGCGGGCTAGGCGAGGCCTAGTCCTTCTTGAACTGGGTGTCCCACTCCTCCCGGGAGATGGCGCCCTTCTTGGCCAGCAGCCGCATCAGGGTCCAGAAGTTGCGCTCGAGCTTCTCGAGGCGCGCGGTGTCCTGGTCGCTCACTCCGAAGAGGTAGTCGAGGTCGCCCTGCACGGCGGCCATCTCGCTGCGCTTCTTCACCAGCACCTCGTGCTCCCGGATGATCTCGGCCAGGGCGGTGCGATCGGTGACCTCGCGGCTGGGATCCTTGCCGGCGCGCGCGGCCAGGCCCGGCGGGACCAGCTGCCCCTTCAGGGCGGGGCTACCGCTGGGGACCTGCTCGGAGTTGCCCTCGGCGTCGAGGGTGATGATCTCGTGGCTGCCGGTGCCGTCGGCGTGGAGGATCTCCATCCGCTCGGGGACCTTGCGGGAGGTCTCCTCGAAGGAGGGGATCTTCACCTTGATGCCCCGGTAGACCCACTGCATCACGGCCCGGATCTGGGAGAGGGGGGAGAGCACCGCCTTGAGCTTGCAGTCGGCGGTGAACTCGATCTCGTCGATGGCGGCCATGTCCATCGGATCGGTCATGGCGCAGGTGAGCACCTTGCGGTTGCCGCTGTGATCGACGGCGATGGGGACCAGCTCGTGGGTCTGGCAGAAGCGCTGGTCGAGGACCCGGGCGGCCTGGGGATCGGGGCGGATCTCGGAGAGATCGATGACCGGGATGGCCAGCGCCTCGCCCAGGGCCTGGCAGAGCTCGCCCTCCGAGAGGAAGCCCTTGGCGACCAGGGCGGCGCCGAGGCGGTGACCCCACTGGCGCTGGTAGGCCAGGGCCGAGGCCAGCTGGTCCGTGTCGATCACGCCCCTCTCGAGGAGCAGCTCACCGAGTCGCTTTCTTGCCACGTGGATGGGTCCTTTCGCTGGCCCGGCAGATAGCACAGGCCGGACCTCGTGCCACCTCGGTCATCGGGACGCCGCCGGAGGGTGTCGATCGGGGCGACACCCCCCTCCCGATCGACCTGAATCCAGACACCCGCCGGAGGGTGTCTGAAAACAAGTCAATTCCAGATGTAACGAACCGTTACGTGTAGGACAAGGTAGACAAAGCACAAGTGGCCGTAAATACGGATGAAACTGTGGTGCACCGGTGTCCGGCCGTCAGCCGCGCCCCGAGGCACCACCGCTGCAGTGTGCAGAGGTCAGGAGGAATGCTCATGACCCGCACCAACCGCCAGCCTCACACCGCCCCCCGCAAGCCGAACCTGATCGTCGCCCTGATCGGCGCGGCGCTCCTCACCGCCTGCGGAACCCCCCTCGAGCCCAACTCCGGCGAGCGCTACGAGAGCTTCGTGGACGCCTCGGCCGAGTCGGGGGTCCCCGCCGAGATCCTCCTGGCCGTCTCCTACGAGGCCACCCGCTGGGAGACCCCGGACCTCCACGATCACGAGGGCGCCGAGGGTCCGCCCCGCCACGGCATCATGGGCCTCTCCGAGGCGCAGGTCGCCGTCGGCGCCGCCCGCACCGGCCTGACCTACGAGGAGATCCTCACCGACACGGCCTCCAACATCCGCGCCGGCGCCGCCGCCCTGGCCGCCGCCGCCGAGGAGGTCCTCGGTGAGGACTTCGCCGAGACCTCGACCCTCGAGGACTGGCGGGACGTCCTGGCCGCGACCGCCGACATGCCCGACGAGCAGGCCATCGACTACGCCGACGAGGTCATGACCTTCGTCACCCACGGCGCGGGCCTGACCCTGGAGAGCGGCGAGGCCATCGAGCTGATCGGCTCGACCACCCTGCCGCCGGTGCTGGAGAGCGAGACCGACGAGAGCGCCCTGCAGACCACCTCCCAGAACCTCTCGGCCTCCTCCTCCCTGGTCGACCAGGTCTCCGCGGCGCACAGCTCCAACTACACCCGCGGCCGCAGCCAGCGGGTGAACCTCATCGTCATCCACACGGTGCAGGGCAGCTACAACGGCTGCATCTCCTGGATCCGCAACCCCAGCTCCAACGTCTCGGCTCACTACGTGGTCCGCTCCCGCGACGGCCACATCACCCAGATGGTCGCCGAGTCCGACACCGCCTGGCACGCCCGCTCGGCCAACAGCCGCTCCATCGGCATCGAGCACGAGGGCTACGTCTCCAACGCCTCCTGGTACACCGACGCGATGTACCGGCGCTCCGCGGCGCTGGTCTGCGGCATCGCCCGCCGCCACGGCATCCCCCTCGACCGCCAGCACATCATGGGTCACGTCGAGGTCCCGGGGAACGACCACACCGATCCGGGCCGCTACTGGGACTGGACCAAGTACATGCGCATGGTCCGTGAGGCCTGCGGCCAGAGCGGCGGCGGCTCCTCGGGTGGCTCCTCCGGAGGTTCGTCGGGCGGCTCCTCCGGCGGCTCCAGCGGCGGCTCCTCCAGCGGCAGCGTGCAGCTCCAGGGTCTGGTCTACCAGGCCGGCAACACCAACGCCCGCATCGCCGGCGCCACCGTCCGCGTGGCCGGCCGGACCGCAACCACCAACTCCAGCGGCTACTACAGCGTGAGCGTGCCCCGCGGCACCCACAGCATCACCGCCAGCAAGTCGGGCTACGAGGCGCGCAGCATCCGGCGCTCCGTGAGCAGCGGCACCTGGGGCTCCATCGGCCTGCCCCGGGCGACCTCCTCCAGCGGCGGCTCGAGTGGCGGCTCCTCCGGTGGCTCCTCCGGCGGGTCCAGCACCAGCTCCGGCTCCGGCTCCGGCCAGCTGGTGGGCGTGATCTACGCGGCCCCGAACTCGAGCAACCGCCTGGCCGGCGCCACGGTGAAGCTCTCCAGCGGCCAGAGCACCACCACCAACGGCCAGGGCTACTTCTCCTTCTCGGTGCGCTCCGGCAGCTACACCGTCACCGCCAGCAAGTCCGGCTTCAACAGCGGCAGCGTGTCCCGCACGGTGACCACCGGCCAGAAGGCCTGGGGCTCGGTGGGCCTGCGCCGCCCGACCGAGACCGCCCGCGGCACCCTGATCGGCGTGGTCTACAAGGCCCCGAACACCGGCGACCGCCTGCCGGGCGCGAGCGTGAAGCTCTCCAACGGCGCGACCGCCACCTCCGACGGCCAGGGCGTCTTCCGCTTCTCGGTGGCCCCCGGCTCCTACCGGATCACCGCCAGCGCCTCGGGCTACCAGGCCGCCAGCGTGACCCGCACCGCCCAGGCCGGCAAGGAGGTCTGGGGCTCGGTGGGCCTGGCCCGCGCGAGCACCTCGACCGGCTCCGGCTCGCTGATCGGCGTGGTCTACGACGCCGCCAGCGGCAGCAGCGCGCGGCTCTCCGGGGCGAGCGTCTGGACCTCCACCGGCCAGCGCACCACCACCGGCAGCGACGGCGTCTACACCCTCACCGGCGTGCCCTCGGGCTCGGTGATCATCTACGCCAGCAAGAACGGCTTCCGTGACGGCGGCGTGACCCGGGTGGTCGACAACGGCAAGCGCACCTGGGGCTCGGTGCCTCTGACCCGCCGCAGCGCCGGCGCCGGCGCCGAGAGCGGCGTGGACACCATCGGTGGCAGCCTCTACGAGGGCGAGGAGGAGCCCGACTTCCTGGTCATCTCCCCCCGCGACCTGGTGACCACCGACGCCAACCCCCCGCTGATCTGGGAGGCCGTGACCGACCTGGATCCCGCGACCCACTCCTACATCGTCGCCATCGCCAACGGCCCCGAGGAGGAGGACCTGACCTTCTACAACGTGGCCATGGAGACCCCCGACCCCGCGGCCGAGCCGGTCGACCCGGAGAACCCCGAGGCCAAGCCCGAGATGACCTTCATCCTGCCCGCGCCCCTCGAGGCCGGCGGCTGGAGCTGGGCGGTGGGCGTCATCGACGAGAACGGCGAGCCCGTCCTGATGAGCGACGTGGGTGAGTTCAGGGTGGAATAAGGGTCCCACCTGACGGGCCCGGGCACGAGGCGAGCCCGGGTCCCCCTCCTGCCGGGGTCTCCAGCGATGGAGGCCCCGGCTCTTTTGCGTGTACAGCCGCTGGACGCAAGGACGGGGTGTCCAGGGGCTGTACAGGTTTGAGTCAGTGTTTTCGGGCGGTTGCGTGGGCATACGGCTTGCTGTCTGCAGGCCCGTTCCTTCGCTCCACAACCCTCGAAGAAGACCCCGATGAAGACCGCCCGCCTCGCCCTCGCCGCCCTCCTCCTCTCCTCCACCGCCTGCTTCCCCGCGGCCGATGATGACGCCACCCCGCCCGCCGTCGGCCGCTACTCGGCCGAGACCCAGAGCGGCCTCCTCGCCTTCCTCAACGATCAGGTGGAGACCGACCAGCGGCGCCTCGACGTGGACTGCGGCCTGCGGGCGGACACCGCCGAGAACCTGATCCGGCACCGTGACGGCCTCGACGGGCTGGTGGGCACCGAGGACGACGATCTCTACGAGAGCGTGGACGAGGTCGACGCCGTGGGCGGCGTGGGGCCGGCCTCCCTCGAGAAGCTGCTGCAGTGCGCGGAGTGGTTCGCGCCCACCGAGCCGGTGGTCGACCGGGTCGACGTCTTCACCGAGCTCGCGCAGGTGGACCCCGCCCTCGCCGGCCTGATCACCGGCGAGCTGCAGGCCGAGGCCGAGCGCCGGGCCGATCCCTCCCGCGACGCCCCGGTGGTCTTCGAGGCGGTGACCGTCCACTCGGCCGGCGGCAAGGCCGTGCGGATCGAGGTCGACTACCTCCAGGGCGAGCTGCGCATCCGGCTGGTCCTCGACGGCGAGTACCAGCTCGTGACCGACGACGTGCTGGGCTGAGCCTCTAAGGGCGGCAGGCCGCGCCGCTGCGGGTGCCGAAGATCGACTTCAGCCCGTCCGTGCGGGTCGGGCTGATCAGGAAGGCGTAGCAGGGGTAGGTGGTGGGCGCGGCCGCGTCGCTGTAGGTGGTCGCGGTCTGGCCGGCGACCAGGGTGAGCCAGTTGCCGACCAGGGTGCAGGTCCCCGAGCAGTCCATGATGCCCCGGGAGACGGAGTAGCTGCCGGCCCCGGCGACGTTGGTCCAGGAGACCTCGAAGCGGTCGGTAGCGGCGACGTAGGTGTTCGCCACCGAGCTCGGCCCGAGCATCGGGGTGCCGTTCGCGAGCACGTAGGCGGCGTCGCTGAACCCGTAGGTGTAGGCCACGCCCAGGATCTCGGACTCGTGGCCGGCGGGGCTCACCGCCACCACCTTGTAGAGGTAGAGGAAGCCCAGCTCGACGGTGGTGTCCCAGTGCTCGGTGGCCGGCGCCGTCTCGCTGCCGACGAGGGCCATCGGAGTGCCGTAGTCGTGGGTCCGGTAGATCCGGTACCCGGCGGCGCCGCTGACCTCCTGCCAGCGCACGACGATCCCGGTGTCGGGGCGGGTGTCGGTGGGGGTGGAGGCGGTGGTCGCGCTCTGTCCGGTCGGGTTGGTGAGCCGCCGGGCGGCGCCCTGGACGGTGGTGCTCGGGGCGGACTCCCCGGCGGGGCCCACCGTCGTGATCCGGTAGGTCAGCAGCTGGTCGAGCCGGGCGAGGGAGGGGTAGTCGTCGTAGGGGGGACCGAGGAGGTCGCCGCCGAGCTGGGTCCAGCCCCCGTCGTCCCGGTAGAGGCGGTAGGCCGTGGCTCCGGAGACCTCGTCCCAGGAGAGGCTCACCCGATCGAGGAGGTCCTGCGAGGCGGAGAGGTTGGCCGGGGGCAGGAGCGCCGGCAGGGTGATCGCCAGGGTGGCGCCGGAGGTCATGCCCCGCCGCCCGGAGGCCGTCACCCCCACCACGGCGTAGTAGTAGGGGGTGGCGGGGAGCAGCCCGGTGTCCTCGTGGGCCGCCGCCGCGGGGGTGCCCACTTCCTGGACGACGCCAGCCGGATCGTCGCCGCGCAGCACGACGTAGGAGGCGGCCTCGGGCACCGCGGTCCAGGTGAGGCTCACGGTGTCGCTGCCGGTGGGGGTGGCCGTCAGGTGCATCGGGGGAGGCAGCGGCACCAGGGAGCCGGTCGCCCGGTTGCTGAAGGGTGAGCTCTCGCCGGCCAGCGTGAAGGCCCGCACGTGGTAGTAGGCGGGGGCGTCGGCCAGGGGACCGGAGTAGCTGGCGCTGGGCCCGGCGACGTCACCGGTCACCGGCGTGCGGGCCAGGTTGCCGGCGCCCTGGTGGTAGACCCGGTAGAAGTCCGCGCCCGTGACGGGCTGCCAGGTGAAGTCGATCCGGTCGGCGAAGGTCGTCGAGCCCTGCAGGCCCACCGGGGCCGGCAGGGTGGGATCGGCGTCGAGGGTCACCGAGACCGGGGTGCTCATCGGCCCCGCGGGGGAGGTGAAGTCGGCCAGCGCCCGCACGCCGACCCAGAAGGTCGCGCCCGGGGCGTACACGCCGTAGCCCATC
This sequence comes from Deltaproteobacteria bacterium, assembly GCA_029210625.1. Taxonomy (NCBI): domain Bacteria; kingdom Pseudomonadati; phylum Myxococcota; class Myxococcia; species Deltaproteobacteria bacterium. Next base: position 150,664 of record JARGFU010000016.1, read on the forward strand.
CGCGTCTCGCTGGTGCCGCCGATCTGCGAGCCGGGCAGGGCGAGGTCGGCGGCGGAGCCCGCCACGTGGACCTGGTAGGCGCCCGCGCCGGCGACCGCGTCCCAGGTCACCGTCATCCCGTCGGGGCCGGTGGCGAAGGCCTGCACGTTGACCGGCGGCCCGAGCAGGGAGGGATCGTCCATGGCCCGGGAGCCGAGGGCGCGGCTGCTCGGCGCGCTCTCGGTCGCCGCGTCGAGGGCGGTGAGCTCGTACCAGTAGGGGACCCCCGGTGAGGCGGAGGTGTCCTCGTGGCTCTCCCGGGCCGGGCCGCCGGGGCCGCCGGGCTGCTCGAGGATGTCCCGGGTGGCCGGCAGCTCGGCCAGCAGGGTGGCCGGGCCGAGCTCGTCGTCGGCGCGGTAGAGGCGGTAGCCCGCCGCGGCCGGCTGCGGCAGCCAGCTCAGTGAGACCCGGTCGAGGTAGAGGCCATCGGTGGCCTGCAGATCCGTGGGGGCCGTCAGCGGAAGGGGAGAGCAGTCGGGATCGAAGTGGCGGCAGGCCTCGCAGGTGCCGTCGCCGTAGTCGGTGTCGGTGCAGGGATCGGTGGCGAGAGCCTGACAGTCGGAGTCGAGCTGGGCGCAGGCGTCGCAGGGGCCGTCGGAGTAGCGGCCCTCGCTCTGGCAGGTATCGACGGGGGCGTTGCAGTCCGGGTCCGGCTGGGGACAGTCGAGGTCGCAGGTGCCGTTGCCGTAGCGCCCCTCCACCGCGCAGGGATCGACGTTGTTGCAGTCGGGGTCGGGGTGGAGGCAGTCGAGGTCGCAGGTGCCGTCGCCGTAGCGGTCGGGTCCGTAGCAGGGATCGACGCTGTCGCAGTCGGGATCCGGCTGGGGACAGGCGTCGTCACAGGTGCCGTTGGCGTAGCGGCCCTCCTCCTCGCACCAGTCGCCGCCACCACCGCCGTCGTCGCGGCCGCCGCGACCCTCACCGCAGGCCACGCCGAGGCCGAGCAAGAGGATCAGTGCCAGAGAACTCGGGGCGAGGCGGCTGCGGGGCAAGGTTGCTCCCTCCTGAGGGTCGGGAGAGAGCGTAGCAGAACCAGGGGCCGCTAGAGGATGGCCTCGTCGATCCGCCGCTCGTGGAGCCGCCGCACCTTGGCGAAGAGGACGGCGGGCAGGAGCTTCATCGGGATCAGGCCGACCACGATGGCCGCCGGGCCGAGGAGGTCGATCAGGGTGTAGACGCCCGGGTGGACCTCGGGGGGCTCGCTGAAGGTGCCCTGGAAGAAGAGGGCGACCCCCACGTAGAGGGCGAGGAAGAAGAAGGGCGCGGCGAAGAGGGTGAGCCAGGTGACGAAGACCGGCGCCCGGTGGCCCTCCATCATCGCGGCGCTGTCCGAGAGGGCGTCGGCGCCCTTGCCGCGATCGGTGAGGACCACCGGGAGGATCACGGCGTAGGAGAGGGCGCGCAGCACGCCGGGCACGATCAGCAGCAGGGTGAAGAGGAGGGTGATCAGGTTCGAGAGGATGCTCGCCCAGATCATCGCGCCCCAGCGCTTCATCGTCTCGGACAGCGCGATGCCCACGGTGGCCTCGCGGCCCTCGATGAGCCGCAGCGCCAGGATGATCATCGCGCCGTCGGCGATGATGGTGATGAACCAGGAGAAGCGGTCGACGGTCTCGGCCTCGGGGACGAGGGCGGTGAGCAGGAGCAGGGGCAGCTCGAAGATCGCCACCAGCGCCAGGCAGGGCAGCCAGAGCTCCTTGAGCATCATCCAGACGCCCGAGAGCAGGCTGCCCACGCTGAGCTCCTCGCGCTCGATGACGTGCAGCACCTTCTCGGAGCAGGGGGCGCAGAGCATCTGACCCCGCATCGGCCGCAGGTCCTCGAAGGTGCCGCAGCGATCGCAGGGGGTGGGCTCCGCGGGCCGGGGAGGGGGAGCGTCGGCCAGAGGGTTCATGGGAAGAGGAGTACCACGGGGGGCGCGCGGGGACAGCCGAGCTCAGCGTTCGCGGACGCCCTCGAAGTAGCCGAGGCGGCCGAAGCCGAAGAGCAGGCGCCGGTGCGTCACCTCGCGGGCGCCGGCGAAGCCCGCCTCCTCCAGCTCGCGCACGAGGCCGCCCCGGTAGTTCTCGGCGATGTGCTGCTTGTGGAAGGTCCGGCCGAGGAAGCCGTCCTTGCGCTCGCCCTCACCGGCGAAGTCGAGGAGGTGCAGCGAGCCGCCCACCTTCAGCACCCGCAGGACCTCGCGCAGCGCCGGCCCGCGCAGCTCGCCCGGCAGGTGGTGGAACATCAGGGAGGAGAAGACCCGGTCGAAGCTCGCGTCGGGGAAGGGCAGCTCCTCCGCCGAGGCCTCGACCAGCTCGGCGGTGAGGCCCTCGGCCTCGAGCTTGGCCCGGGTCCGCTCGAGGGCCTTCGGGTCGGGGTCGATCCCCGCCGCGGTGATCCCCGGGTGGGCCCGCAGCAGATCGCGCAGGAGGGTGCCGGTGCCGCAGCCCAGGTCGAGCACCCGCTGGCCGGCCTCGACCCGCGCCTGGGGGATCAGGCCGCGCCGCGCCCGGTCGCCCCCCGAGAGCCGCAGGAGCGGATCGTAGAGGGGCAAGAGCAGGTCGTGGCCCATGGCCGGGATGAAGCCGTGATGCTCGTGGGTCATGGCGGCACCCTAGGGTCTGCTCGTCTAGAGGGCCTCGTCGGCCCCCACGTCGTAGCCGGCGCCCCGCGGGCGGGCCTCGCCGTCGAGGTCGTCGGAGGGCGGGAAGCCGCCGGGAGACGAGGCGACGCCCGCGTCGACGCAGGCGTTGGGGCTCGAGAGGTTCAGGCTGTAGTCGCCGCCCGTCGGGTCGGTCAGGGCGCAGACGGCGAGTGTGTTGGACCCCCAGGTCTGGCCCGAGGTGTTGCAGAGGGTGCCGCTGGCCGCGTTCAGGTCCGCGAGGTCGGCGGTGTCGGTGCCGTTGCAGTGGGCGAGGAAGGCTCCGGCGGGGTTGAGGATGTTGCCGTGGAGCTGGGTGGGCAGGGCCTCGGGAGTGGCCAGGTAGATCCCGTAGGGGAAGCCGGTGACGTAGCTGTTGCCCATCACGAAGGCGCGGGAGCCGCGGACGCCGGAGCCCGGTCCGGTGGTGATGCCGTCGCCCAGCATCGTCGTGTTCCAGATGGAGACGTTGTTGCTGGCCACGAACACCGCGGAGACCCTCCCGCCCATCGTGTTCGAGAGCACCGAGTTGCGAAGGTTCAGCACGCCGGAGTTGCCGGAGAGGCCGACGGTGATCACCGCGAAGTTGTCGAAGTTCGAGTAGGCGTAGGTGTTGCCGTCGACCTCCAGCACCGAGCGCTCGACGATCGCCTCACCCGAGCCGGCCACCCCGATGGCGCGGGCCGCGCCCGTGACGTTGCTGACCCCGATGACGCTCACCCGGGAGTCCTGCACCGTGAGGAGCCCTCCGTTGAGGAAGATGCCGTTCGTGTTGAAGCAGCTCTGTGCGCTGACGATCTCGCTGCGGGTGACCGTGAGGTCGCTGCTGTTGTCCACGCGGACGGGGATGCAGGTGTAGCTCGAGGCACCGGCGATCGGGTCCATCTGGTAGGAGATCCGGGCATCCCGGAGCTCGAGCGTGCAGCCGGCGCACTGGAGGGCACGCATGAGGGAGTTGATCCCGCAGGAGTTGGCCCAGACGAGCTCGAGGCCCGAGAAGAGCAGCCCGCCCCCCGGCGTGGGGGGCACCTGGATGACGCCCTCCCCGGCCGGGGAGGACGAGCAGAGATCCTGCTGTCTCTGGATGAGGAGGCCGCTGGTGACCCCCCGCGCGAAGGTGACCGGGTCGCGGCCCGCGAGGAGGTGTACTCCGGTGGGCCAGAAGATGTTGGAGTCGGTGAGGAACTCGTTGTAGGCGCCCGAGAGCATCAGCAGGTGGCGGCCGTCCCCGGCGCCGGTGGCCCCGGGATCGACCACGGCGAGGGCGCCCCGCAGGGAGCGGCAGGGCGTGGCCTTCGGGCCGCAGCCCGCGCCGTCGGCGGCCCCGGCGGCGTCGGAGACGAAGACGAAGTTGGTATCCGAGGGCTCGACGAAGACGGTGACCTCCACCGGCAGCGAGTCGAGGTCGCCGTCGTTGATGACCAGCTCGTAGCGGGCCCAGCTGTCGGCGTCCGAGAGCTCGAGGGCGGCGAAGCCGGGGGTCGGGTCCGGCGGCACCGCGCCGTTCAGCGTCGCCGGGAAGAGGCTCGAGCCCTCCAGCCGGGCCCAGGTGAAGACCAGGGGGTCGCCGTCGACGTCGAAGGAGCCGCTGGCGTCCAGGCCCAGGGGTCCGCCCTCCAGGGCGACGACGGTGTTGCTCGGCACCACCACCACCGGGCGGTGGTTCACCTGGAGGATCAGCTGCTCCATCGGGCTCCAGGCGCCGGCGGCGTCCTGGACCTTCAGGCCCAGGAAGAAGACGCCCCGGCCGCTCAAGGTGGCGGTGGCGTTCTCCACCGTGGCCGAGGGGGTGAAGACGACGTCGCCCGAGGCGGGCTTGGAGATCACGCTCCACTCCCAGCCGGTGAGGGCGTCGCCGTCGGGGTCGGTCGAGGCCGAGGCGTCGAGGTCGACCACGGAAGGGTCGGCCACGCCGGGGGTCGCCACCGGCACCGCCGCCGGGGCGTTGTTCAGCGCCTCTACGACCAGGGGCACGGCCAGGCTGCTGACCTCGCCGTCGGAGACGACGAGCTCGAGGTCGTAGCGGCCCTTCATCACCGGGGTGAAGAGGGGGGTGCGCGAGGCCGGGTCGTCCAGCAGGCCGGTGAGGTCGGCGCCCACCGGCCCGGTGAGCACGGTCCAGCTCCAGCTGGCGATGGGCTGCCCCTCGGGGTCGGTCCCGCCGCCGCGCAGGCGCAGGGGGGTGCCGTTGGGGGTGGTGACCCAGCCGTCGGTCTGGGCGACCGGCGGGGCGTTGTAGTCGACCGTGATCGCCACCAGGTCCTCGGCGCTGGTGGCGCCCTCGCTGTCGGTCGCGGTGGCCGAGAAGACCAGCACGGTGTCGGCCAGGGGCGCGGTGAAGGTCGCCGTGCCGGCGGAGGCGTCGGGCACGAGGGTCACGCCGGGGCCGGCCACCTGCTCCCAGGTGTAGGTGAGGGCGTCGCCGTCGAGGTCGGTGGCGCCGGCCTGCAGCGTGACGCTCTGGCCGCCGTCCACGGTCTGGTCGGGACCGGCGCTCACCGTGGGGGCGAGGTTGAGCACCTCGATCCGCAGCAGGTCGGCCGCGCTGGAGATCTGGCCGTCGGAGACGACGAGCTCGAGCTCGTAGCCGCCCCGAACGGTGGGGCTGAAGAGGGGGGTGCGGGTGCTGCTCTCGGTCAGCAGGGTCGTGAAGTCGACGCCGACCGGGCCGGAGACCGCGGTCCAGCTCCAGCTGACGATGGGGTCGCCGTCGGGGTCGCTCGCCCGGCCGGTGAGGCGCACCGGCGCGAGGTTCGGCGTCTCGAGGTAGGTGCCGGCGTCGGCCACCGGGGCCCGGTTGTAGTCCACGGTGACGATCACGGGGTCGGCCGCGCTGCGGGCGCCCTCGCTGTCGGTGGCGATCACCGAGAAGACCAGCACCGCCGAGGCCAGCGGGGCGTCGAAGCTCGCCAGGCCCGTGCCCGCGTCCTCGATCAGGGTCACCGTGTTGCCGGCCACCTGCGACCAGTCGTAGGTCAGGGCGTCGCCGTCGAGGTCCGTGCCGCTGGCCTGGAGGACCACCGCGGCGCCGCCCGCCACGAGCTGATCGTTGCCCCCCGAGACCTCCGGGGCGACGTTCAGCACCTCGATGGCGAGGGTGTCGGCGGCGCTCTCGAGCAGCCCGTCGGAGACCACCAGCTCGGCCCGGTAGCCGCCGCGCAGGGTGGGCGAGAAGAGGGGGGTGCGGGTGTCGGTGTCGGTGAGCAGGCTGTCCAGCTGCGCCCCCGGCGGGCCGCTGACCAGGGTCCAGCTCCAGCTCGCGATGGCGTCCCCGTCGGGATCGATGGCGTTGCCGGCCAGGCGCACGGGCACGCCGTTGGGGGTCTCGAGGAAGGCGCCCGCGTCGGCCACCGGCGGCAGGTTGTGCTCGACGACGATCCGCAGGAGGTCGGGCTCGCCCACCACGTCGGGGTAGGCGGTCTCGCGCCCCGCCACCGAGAGGACGATGACCGTGCTGGCGTCCGGGGCGGTGAAGCTGGCGACCCCGGTCTCGGCGTCGGCCTCGAGCACCACCGGCAGGCCGGCCACCTGGCTCCACTCGAAGGTGAAGGCGTCGCCGTCGGCGTCCTCGCCGATGGCCTGGAGCAGCACCTCGACCCCGGAGGCCACGAGCTGATCGTCGCCCGCGTCGACCACCGGCGGGTTGTCGGGCACCGCCTCGCGCGAGAAGTCGGGGCAGCCGGCGGCGGCCAGCAGACAGACGAGTCCGAGGGAGAGCGTGCGCATCAGGGAACCCCAGCCTGTACGGGTGAAGCCCGATACTGCCACAGCGATCTGGCGGGTCGAAGACTACTCGGCGGGCTCGGCCCAGACGGCCAGCTCGTTGCCGGCGGGGTCGCGGAAGTGGAAGCGCCGCCCCCCGGGGAAGTCGAAGGGCTCGACGGTGATGGCGCCGCCGGCGGCCTTCACCTTCTCGAGCGTGGCGGGGAGGTCGGTCGAGAAGAGGATCACCAGGGGCCCGCCCGCCTTCACCTCGTCCACCGGCCGAAGGCCCCCCACCTCGGCGGAAGGGTCACTCATCATCTTGATGCCCGAGTAGTCGGGGCCGTAGTCGTTGAAGCTCCACCCGAAGGCCTCGCCGTAGAAGCGCTTGGCCTCGGCCAGGTCGGTGACGGAAAGCTCGATGTAGGAGATGGCGTGGTGGGTCAGCTGCTCGCGGGGCATGGCGGGGGTCTCCTGGGTCGGGGCCGCTGCCCCGTGGGCGCAGGCCACTCCGAGGAGGGCGGCGCAGAGGGGGAGGGCGAGGCGGGGGATCATGGTGGGGAACTTAGCTCGGCGGCGGAATTCGGAGGATGGACCGCGAGGTAGACCGGCGGAGGTCCTTCAGACACCTTGTGAGGAAGATCGCGCCCCGAGCCCCTTCGTTCACGAGCCCGTTCGATGGCACGGGCCAGCTGACGTTCGAGGAGCTCACGTGGTGGAAGCTGGGTGAGGTAGCTCGCCACCCGGAGGGTTCCCCGATCGAGCTCCAGGAGCTCGATCTGCTCCTGATTCCGGTCGGCGCAGAGGATCAGGCCGAGTGGGGGATTTTCGTCCGGACCTCGTTCGTGGCGGTCGAGCCACCGCAGGTAGAGCTCCATCTGGCCCTTGTCGCGGGCATCGAAGCGGCCGAGCTTCAGCTCGATGGCCACGAGCGCCCTGAGGGGGCGATGGAAGAAGAGCAGGTCGAGATAGTAGTCGTCCGGTCCGATCGAGATCCGCTTCTGCCGGGCGACGAAGCTGAAGCCCTCCCCGAGCTCGGTGAGAAAGCGCTCGAGGTCGTGCAGGATGGCTGCTTCCAGCTCTCTCTCTCCGTGTTCAGCGGGGAGGGCGAGGAAGTCGAGGACATAGGGGTCACGGAAGACGAGGTCGGGTGACATCCGGCCCTCGTCGCGCAGGGCTTCGAGAGCCTCTTCGACGATGGCCTCTGGCCGCCTGGCGATGGCCGTCCGCTCGTAGAGCATCCCGGCGATCCTGGCCTGTAGCATACGGGTGCTCCACCGTTCGAGGCGGCACAGCTCGGCGTAGAACTGCCTCTGGAGGGGGTCTTCCAGGGCGATGATGTGCCGGAGGTGGGTCCACCCCAATTGTGCACGCAGCGCGTGCACAATCTCGAGGTCCGGGAAAACTTCAGCGAATCTCATCATGTAGTGGAGGTTTCGCTTCCTGAAACCTCTCCCGAACTCGGCGGAGAGGGTTCGGGAGACGGCCGCGACGACTTCTTTGCCGTACTCGGCCCGCCCCTCCCCGACGACCTCCGATCGCAGCCGCCGCCCCACCTCCCAGTAGAGCAGAACCAGCTCGCTGTTCACCATGCGCGCCACCCGCTGCCGCGACGCCTTGATGAGTTCTCTCAGCTCCACGGTCAGCGGCTCGGCCATCCCCGGCTTCAATTCCTTCGCCATGACGCGGAAGCTACCAGCACCCCCTGACACTCTCTGGGTCCCACGAGAAAGACCGCTGAGGCTGAGGCGGAAGCGGAGGGGGTCGTCGAGGGCGATGATGTACCGGAGATGCGTCCAACCCAATTGTTGCCGCAGCGAGGCAACTTTCTCCGGATCGCTGAAGAGTTCGGCTACCCCATCTCGAGGTCTCAGTCCCGAGACCGGCGCGCCTCCTCCCGCCACTGATCTTCCAGTTCCAGCTGCCAGCCGAGCAGGCTTCGCATGGGTTCCGGATCGAGCGGAGGCACGATCCCGTCGGTGGCCCGGAGCTGCTCCCGATGCCGCCTCAGCAGTCCGGAGAGGGTCTTCGGGCCCCGGAGGTTGAGCCAGCGGCCTTCGTCTTCACCCTCGGCCACGAGCTTGCGAGAGAGGGACGCCAGCAGGTTCCGAGCCCCCGCCGTGACTCCGGGGAGGGCGATCGTCTCGACGAGGAGGAGCTGGTTCCCCTTCACGTAGGTGTCGAGCCTCACATCGTCACAGGTGGCCTCGGTCGCCGATGCCCAGCCACCCAGGGTGAGGAAGTGGCCGGTTTCCTCCCCACCGAAGAAGGTCTCCTGCAGCCTGTGGCGCCCCTCGAGCTCACCGAAGAGGGCGAGGTCGAAGCTCACGAAACCCAGATCGGTGGCGGCTCTCCGGTAGGGCGCGAGGTCCGCCTCCCACCTCTCGTGGACCTCTTTCGACGGCCGGTAGAGGTGGCGACGGATGGGTGAGTCCTTGGCATCCATGTCGCCGAGGAAGGGCCGAAGCTGGGTGGGGACAGCCTCGTAGGCGAGGCGAAGCGCCTCGAGGTTCTGCGGGTTCGGATCGCCCTGGAAGCTCTTCAGGGCCCTCCAGCAGAGATCGGAGGTCGTTGGTTCACCGTTGAGCTCGCGAACGATGTCGTCGGCTTCCTTCAAGAACTCGTCGATCTGGGTCGGGAAGCGCCCCTCCTGGAGGGTCGCCTCACCGAGCCAGGAGATGCTGATCCGGGCCCCGTCGGGTGGAGAGAGGGTGAGCCTTCCGCTCGCGAGCTGCTCTTCGAGCTCCTTCCGATCGAAGCGCTGGTACTGACACTCGAAGAAACCGTCGGCCAGGATCCAGAGCTGGGTCAGGTAGTGGAGGTCGCCGTTCTTGAAGAAGATCGGACACTCGACGGCCGGAGCCGTCTTGTCTCTTCGCTTCGGGAAGCCGTGCCGACCCGTCATCAGCAGATCAAGAGAGCGCTCATCCCTTGCTCCTCATCGCGTCGCGTGTGTCGAGGGGGCCACCGTCATGGGGTTCTTCCCTGGTTCGCCGAGATGGCCGCCCGCACCTTCTCGCCGCGCAGCGCCCGGAGGACGAGCAGCGGCACGAGGCACCAGGCCAGGCCGCCGAGGCCGATGACGATCGCGAAGATCCCGGCGATCACCTCGAAGCCATCCCCGGAGCCGCCCTGGCGGGTGGACTCGGAGTGGATCCCCCAGACCGCGAAGGCGGTGAAGGCGAGGCAGTAGGCGAGGTAGAGCCAGGTGATCGCCTCCACGAGCGCGCGGCCCCAGGCCCGGAGTCTCAGCAGACCCACACCACCCGCCATCGCCGTCGCCCCGACGATCACGGAGCCGACCGCTACCAGCGGCAGGTTGTCGGCGAAGAAGGCGGCGAAGACGAAGACCGGGCGCTCGGGTCCGGAAAGGAGGGCCTCGGCGGAAGGGTAGGGGGCGATCAGTTGGAGCGGACTGAAGAGCACCATCAGTCCGCCGAAACCGGTAGCCAGCCAGCCGATCAGGGTGATGGAGCCGGGGCGCTTCATGTCTGCGACCACCGGGTCACCGGCCGCGCCTACTGCCCCTCGGGAGGCTGCCAGAGCTCGATCTTGTTGCCCTCGGGATCGAAGACCCAGCCGAAGAGGCCGTACTCGGACTCGTCGACCTTCTCGAGGACCTCGCAGCCCTCCTCGCGCAGCACCGCGAGCAGCGCGCGCAGGTCGGCCACCCGGTAGTTCACCATGAAGGGGGACTTGCTCGGCTCGAAGTAGCTGCCATCGCTGATGGACCAGGTGGTCGAGCCGGCGGCGGGCTTGCCGTCGTCGGCGGCCCAGCGAAAGACGGTGCCGCCCCAGTTCTGCACGTCGATGCCGAGGTGAGCGCGGTACCAGTCACGCAGCCGCTCGGGGTCCTTCGCGGCGAGGAAGATCCCGCCGATGCCGGTGACACGCTCCATCTGATCTCCCCGGGCGCTAGCCCTCGTCGAGCCCCAGCTCGTGGGTCCCGGTGTTCAGCTTCACCCGGAAGTGGTGCGCCCCGAGATACCAGGAGGGCGGGCGCTCCTCGCGCAGCCAGCCGTTGAGGGCGGGCAAGATGCGCTCCTCGATGGCCTGCTGCAGGTCGCGCTTCTGGTTGCTCGGCACCGGGAAGATGGTCAGCGCCCAGGCCGCGTCCCCGGCGTCCTGGCCGGCGTAGGTCAGCTCGAGGACGAGCAGGTCGGGATCGACGGCCTTCTGGGAGTCGGGGCCCGGGAAGGTGAGGCCGATCTCCGGGATCCGCGGATCCTCCACCAGGTGGTCGGCCAGGAGCTCGGAGCCAGCGGGGTGGCTCCAGCCCTTGGGGAGCTTTTCTCTGTTCTTCGTGGAGAGCTTCATGGCTTCACCTTCGCGGCGCCAGGGGGATCGTCAGGCGCTTCTCGTGCGGACGACAAGATCTACCTCGCAGTCGAGGATGTGGAGAAGCTCCAGGACCTGATCGATCGACTTGCGGGTGTTGGTCTGGTCGAGGAGCCGATAGAGCTGGGTCGCGGAGGTCCCGAGCCGTCGCACGATCTCCCTCCTGGACAGCCCGCACTCCTCGATCCGGTTGCGGGCCTCGAGGGTCAGCCGGTAGAGCAGCAGCTCTCGCAGGTAGGCCGGATCCTGATTGTAGTCGAGGACCTGCTCGATGTGGATGGTCCCCTCCTGTCCCGACTCGAGCACGTAGACGAAGGCTTCCCGGCCGAGCTCCCTGTCGACGTGGAGCTCCACGATGCGATCCGCCGGTCCGGGGGGCGGGTCGGCCTTGACGTAGGGGAAGACGAGCTCCTTCGAGTGGGTTCGAAGCTCGAAGACCTTCTTCCGGTTGTTCGCCTTCACGGAGCGGATCTTCATAGCAGTCCCTCTTCTTCCAGCTCCTCGATGAGCTTCAGGATCCGGCGGGTCATCTTCCCTTTCATCTCGATCCGGTTCTCCAGGTCCCACTTCACGACGAGGGCTCCGTCCCGGTAGACGTGGACGTGACGGGGGGTGTGGTCCCCCGCCCAGGAGAGGAAGATGTAGCCGCCACGGCGGAATCTCGACACGACTTAGTGTTACCTTTCGAGGTAACGGTTGTCAAGGTGGGTTGGCGGCTATCTGCCGCCCATGGCCTCGAGGTAGATGCGGTAGCCCTCGAGTTCGTCCTCCTCGACGGTGGTCTTCTTCAGGAGGGTGTGCTCGCCGGAAAGGAAGCCCTGCCTGGCCAGCGGGAAGTGGCCGATCCCGAACTCTCCGCTGTCGATGGAGCCGAGGGTCAGGGTGGAGGGGTCGAGGTCGGCCGGCAGGCTCTCGAAGCGGTTGGCGTAGGACCTCAGGTGCACGGCGAAGTCATCGAGGGCGAGGACCTTGAGGACGCGGTAGCTGCCGTCCTCCTGCTTCGAGGCGTAGAGACCGCCGACGATGGGGGCGTCCTGGGGCATGGCGCGGCTCGGGGTAGGAGGTTCGGAGGCAGGCTCCCTGGAGGCGGGGCAGGCGGTGAGGCCGACGAGGAGCAGGAGGGCGAAGGGGGGCAGTAGGCGAGTCATCATGCAGACTCCCGGGAGTCGAGCCACTGCCGAGCTGTCGAGCAATCTGGGTGGCCGAGGACCCCGCGCAGATTCCTCTCGAGATCTCCTCCCTCTCGGCAAGCGAGAGCGTCCGCTGGCTTCGTTTCCGGACCGGTGGCGGAATGCCCCCCGTTGGGACCAGGAGGTGGCGGATTCCCGTGGAGGAGATCCGCAGAATCCTGCCGATCCCAACCTGTGTTTCGCCCCGCTTCCAGCGCTCCCATACCTCCAGCTTCTCTGCCGCGGTCAGCCGGTCTCGTGACTTCCTGCTCATCACTTTCGCCCTCCGATTCACTAGGTGCGGATTTCGGTCGATCGTGAACACCCAGATCGGCCGAACGTGAACACCTAGA